>JACKGO010000002.1 GCA_020631975.1 Candidatus Nomurabacteria bacterium | reverse complement strand
AAAAAAAAAACTATTATTTGGTTCAGATACACCCACTCGTACTCCGAATGGACACACACTCGCATCAGTTAACAGTCAATCAAATACTCAAAATAAAAAAGCTAGCGACTCTCTGTTCGCATACATAACGCTATAAAGAACAAGCAAGACACGGTAGGAACACTAAAATTAGTCATCTGTGAGTAAATGATGCCATCAAGAACAACCAAAAATAGGCAACACAATAACTAATGCCCGAATAAAAGATGTTGATATCTCAACAGCAGCTCAAAAGATCACAGTCCATAATGGCCGCAGATTTAAATAATGACGGTATTGTTACAAAAAAAAGAAGATAGCGTCCTTAACGCAGCAGATCGTAATGACAGCGGTGTTGTGAGTAAAAAAGAGTTAAACAAATTTGTTGCTATCGCCGACGTCAATAGCGATAATACGGTTACTCGTACAGAGGCAAAAGCCTTTAAAACAGTTGACAGTAACGATGACCACAAGATTAGTAAAAAAGAGCTCAAAGCATTTAAATCTATTGCTGGTAAAGACGGTGAAATAAGCCGTAAAGAAGCCAAGCAAGCATTAAAAGCACAAATAGATAGCAAACAAGACCAGCGTGAACACGATTTAGCGGTAGAATATTTAAGACGTACAAGCAAGCAATCAGGTGGATCACAAGAGGTTGGTAATCAAGCTGCCGCTCTTGTTAACGCTCAACAGCCGCCAAAACATAAAGATAAAGATAACGACGGTCCAGGCAAGAAGAAGAAAAAGAACTGGTAAAGAACTTGTGAGGGTTGATGATAAGCAGTAATAGCTATATGTATATACAGTTAATGTAGCAAATTTAACACTACTGAAACTACACATGGTATAGATCCAGATGCTGTATTACTAGGTTATTTACAACAAAACAAGTTAAAAAGGAAAAAACAACTAAGACGGTAATTTAGCAA
This sequence comes from Candidatus Nomurabacteria bacterium, assembly GCA_020631975.1. Taxonomy (NCBI): domain Bacteria; phylum Candidatus Nomuraibacteriota; species Candidatus Nomurabacteria bacterium. Next base: position 136,731 of record JACKGO010000002.1, on the reverse strand, counting down.
AACAAAATAATAGAGCCAGTACATATGCACCTTCGACTCAGGATGAGGCATATCATGGGCATATCAGGCCTCTAGTCAGGCATATCAAGACTCAGAAAAAGCAACATTCAGGGCGGCAGCTTAAAAAGCAAAACAAGGGTAAACATGTTGATGTTGATGGTGATGGGGTGAAAAACAATATTGATAATAATAATTTGGTTAAAGACAATTTGACCTGGGCAAAACAGAGGACCGAACAACAAACAAGTAAACTAAAGCACAAGCAAGTCAGCGACGTGAGGGTAGGAATGGTTCAGGTACGACAAGCTGCGCTTACGGCTGCCTGCAAAAGCAGTTGGTAAAACTACCACCTACTAAAAACAGAGGAGGACCCTTTGTCTAAGAACACAACGGTGACAAAAGGCGTTTTAAAGTAGTAGATGGTCCAGGTGGTACTAAACTAGATGTGTATGCGCATCTGGGAAAAAAAAACAACAAGAAACATACCAAATAGGCCAATACGGTATAAGCAAAAGTAAAAGTTGATGATAAAATCTTATACCGAACAAAGTTAGAAACAGAAACGTATAGACAATCCAAATTATAATAAGAAACTAGATGTAGATAACGATGGTGTTTCAGGGGACGAGAAAAGACTATACAAGACTATCTAAACAAAAGGCGATAAAGAAGATAGGGAAACTGCAGGTCCTGTCGATGATACAACCACAGGAACAACGGTAACAGGCGGTACAACTACGAACCAGGTGTATAGTAGCCCATCAAGCTCTCCAAATCGTAACCGTTCTGCTGAAAACAGGCGCAGACATTAGCTCGGATGTTAAAAATTGCAGATGGTAGAAATAACCAGAACAAACAAGTCGTGAACAACAATAATAATCTGGTGCAAATGGGAGGCTAATGCTTTGATGAAAGATCCAAATGGCAGGGACTAACACTTGCCAGATTTACGCAAATGGCGGTGCAGAAATGAGAGCCCACGGCACAATGGGTACCAGTAAAAATTACGTGAGGCACTTGATGCCTTTGGGCAGCCGGCGGTGATTTCAATGAAAAATTATCAAATCAGGCGCAATATCGGGTATAACGTTAGCTTAAATACTTGATGGTAAAGAAGTTACAGACCCGGATGTTATTAAAAAAAGCAAGATATAGCGCACGCGAGCGCTAGAACTGGTGTTTCTAAAAACAGATCCTTATGCCTGATCCTCGCCAGCGCAAGAGCTGATACGCGTCTACAGTTGTTCGGCGTGACTGGTGGTGTGGTACAAAAAAAAGGTCTTACGCGTCGATTTTGCACTTGCCTACGGCGGTGGTGTAACAACGAAAGGGCAAACCAGATTGCCGCAGCGGCTATTGCTGCCTACGAGAAGGAAAAACCCAACAACATTCAGCCAGGCATGGCACAATGATGGTCAACCAGGTGCGTAAGCAAAAGTCATGCATAATGGTGAATGGACGAGTAACAGTGATATTGTCAGTCAAAAAATTTAGCGTCATATGTTGGTGGAGAAGATGGTCAGACAAAACCATTTAAAGAACTATCAAAAGCACAACAGCAAGCTTTTTGGGCGGTGCAAATGGCAGTGCAGTACTGAACCGCAGCTGCACTCGTTAACTTGGCATTTAATGCAACCGGTACAGAAGATTCCAGAATGCTGTAGACAGGTATTACTAAAAACTAAAAAATCCTGGCAATGATAATTAAAGTTAAAAATGGTAAAAAATGAGAACAGGGTATCCCATTTTGGGTAGAGGTTAAAAACTGCAAAAAGATGGTGGCCTATCACTGGTCACCATAATCGGACACTGATCTGCAGTGTTGAAGCGTCTTAGTAAAGACAGCCGTCCAGCTGGCGTTAGCACTGCGGGTGAAAAGGACCCTGGAACACCAGGAGCATCGCAAGTTCCTGCAAACAGCAATGGTCATCCCTGGGACAGGCGGTGTTTCTACGACAACGTCCAGAGGACGTCAAGGTCGCCTGCACCTATGGGCAAGACAGATCCAGTGGAGCTGGCGGTCATGATGTGAGCATTAGTGAGGCAGCGCAAAAATCACAAGTGCTTATGGCTGCAGATCGGCCTGCACCTATCTGGATGCGGATGGAACGGTGAGCAAAAAAAGAGCAAACTGTTTTAAATGCTGCTGATCGTACCAAAGACGGGGTTGTTGGCATAGAAAGCAAGCGTAAAGAATTTGTAGCAGTGGCCGATGTTGATGGAAATCTGGCACCGTTAAGCGCACAGAAGCAAAAGCCTACAAGATGGTAGATTCTATTAAACGATAATGAAAATTAGCCTAAAAAAGAGCTCAAAGCATTTAAATCTATTGCTGGTAAAGACGGTGAAATAAGCCGTAAAGAAGCCAAACAAGCTGAAGTTTAAAAGCACAAATAGACAGCAAACAAGACCAACGTGAAATGATTTAGCGGTAGAATATCTAAAGAAAACTTCAAACAAGACGGGTGGCTCAGTAAGATGTAAAGTGAACAAGCAGCTGCACTCGTTAATGCTCAACAAAATAAGCCAAAAAAACAAGACAACGACGGACCAGGCAAGAAAAAGAAAAATAGATAATCTAACGGTTGCTGTAAACTTAAAGACCTACTAGACATGCGTGGTAGGTCTTTAATGCTAGTGATGATCTATCCGTAGCGTACCATCATTGTCTGTTGTTTCTGTTGGCACGGTGTCATTTAGTGTTTCGTCGTTGTTGGTTGCTATAGGCGGAGTATCATCAACTGTGGCCAAGGCATCGTTAATCGCTTTATCTACATCTGTAACTTCTGGTACACCTCCAGAGCCACCGCCAATCGGTGCAATCGGTTCTATGTGTTCATTGTCTATTTGTGCATTTTCTATTTCTAGACCTTCTAGTTTAGCCAAATATGCATCTAGCCCGCCAAGTTCATTAACATTTGTAAGCGTGCTGTTTTCTAGTACATAAATCGTATCCATAAGAGCGAGTAGTGCTTTACGGTGCGTCACCATCATAACGGTCTTGCCCTGAATCATTTGGCTGAGTGAATCTTTAATATAATTTTCGCTTTTTGCATCAAGTGCAGCTGTTGGCTCGTCAAGACAAATAATGGGCGATCCGCGTAGTAGTGAACGCGCAATCGCTACGCGCTGACGTTGACCACCACTTAGGCTACCGCCATTTTCACCCGTAGGTGTATCTAGCCCAAGCGGTAGCTTAACGGCAAACTCTGTTACGTTGGCAACATCGAGCGCATCTACAACTTCGTCGCTGGTTATTTGTCTGTCTATATCGGCGTCGTATAAATTATCTAGAATCGTACCGTCAAATAGTTGTGGTGTTTGGCTCACCCAGGCGATCCGCTTTCGTAAATCGTGTAGCGATACTGTTTGCGTGTCGTACTCATCTATGAGCACACGCCCACCATCTGGTTCTATAAATAACGGTACAAGCTTTAAAATTGTACTTTTACCACCACCACTTGGCCCAATAATACCTATTTTTTCACCTGCATTAACGGTGAAGTTGACGTTATTTAGCACTAAGTTGTCTTTGTAGCTATAGCTAACGTTTTCAAACCGTACGATGCCGCTTAGGCGCGGTGGTAGCAAGCTATCTTTACGTAAGTTTTCTATGCCTTCATGATCACTTAAAACTTCGTATACTCGGTGCACATCTATAAGTTTTTTATTGCGTGAAGTAACCTGGCTAACCAGTTCTTGCACAGGGTTAAGTAAGTAGCCCATATACGTCATAAAGACTAGTAAATCACCAAAACTAATATCACCCCGTAAGGCTGCAGAGCCGCCAAAGAACATAACAGCTGATGTTGCGATAATTATCAACAGGCCATTGCCATCTTCTAGCACTTTACCCCACACCATGCTTTTGCGTGTGAACAGATATCCAACTTCCCACAGCTTGTTGATGTTCGCCAGTTGTTTTCGCTCTAGGGTAAAGGCTTGAACAGTTTCTGCATTGTCTACCGATTCAGTTACTTTAGCAGCGGTATCAGATGCAATTTCGTTTAGGGCTTGATTATATTTGCCGAGTTTTGGCCCAACTAACTTCATAGTCAAGAACAAAAACGGAATAAGTATAACGGCAAATAAGGTAAGTGTAACGCTAAATTTTAGCATAATGACCAAAATAGCGATTATCATAAGGATTGATCCAATTATTGAAGAAGTAGATGCGAGCACTAAGTCAGACAAACTATTCGTCACAATATTCTGGCGATAAACGTAATCTCCCTTAGCTAGACGTTCTTGATGAAACAGGGGTAAATGTAATATATGGTTTAATGATTCTGCTTTAATACCGCGGTTCAGCCAAAAGCCAATTTTAAGTAACAAAAAATCTTGTACGTAGCCAAATAAGGCGCCCAAGATAAACAGGGCAATGCTTATGAGCGATAGTATTAAAATAAGTGTTGGTGTATGTGTGTATGGCTCTAGTGGGCCTGGTGCTGCTATTTCACCAAAGGCAGAATCTGCCAATATTTTTAGAGGCCATGGCTTAAGTAGGGCAATACCATCGGCAATAAGGTTGATAAACACAACTACTCCTACAGCTGGTAGTGCCATACGGTGATATTTCTTCACCCAATTTTTAAAATCTGTGCGTTGCAACTTTCTGCCATGCGTAACCATCCAAGCATCGACGGCTTGGTTTACAAGGTTTGGTGGCCATCCAGCTTGAATAAGCGCATTCGGAATATATTGGCTGGGCACCCCTTGTGCTACGAGAGCTTCGATTGCCTCGTACAATTTAGGCATCATATCTGTGTTTACACCTGCTTTCAAACACAATTATAGCAAAGCACAAGCTGTTTATTCCACAATAAGGAATGATTTATATAAAACACTTGTACTTTTACGACGGCGGTACTATGATGAAAATAGGTACGCAAATATCAAAAAAAGGAGCGTGAGCGTATGCAGCATCATATGGTGATGATTCTTAACACCTTTACTTGCTGGCTACTAAGCACAATACGTACAGGCTCGCACTTCAAAAAGCGCCAATGCAAAAACTGCAAAGGCGTTTTTTTGATAGCTGAGTACAAATAAAAAAGAGGAGTGTATAATATGCAGTCTCAAAGATTACCTACGGAAAAAGTAGTGGATAATTCCTACATAAACCCAATTACATAGTGGTGCAATCTATAGAATCACCACCAATCGATATATGGGAAGAAGAAATACGCAATGGGTTTTTTCCTGTAAGACCCAGATTACGGGTATTCCATTACATATTGCGCCATCAGAGAAACCATCCTGGGTATGACATCGCAATGATTTTGACGATAATCATCACATATTTCACTGGAATACTCACGCTTTATTACAAGGACAGGGTGGTAGGGTTGTCAGGCATTCGCGGTTACTGAGCGCCCAGGTACTACACCAAAGCTTTTTGAAGCATTCAGTAATGGGATTTCATATTTACCAGATACAGACGAAGAGAAATTCTTTATTGGAATTATGGCGTGTGCAGATATAGTTCCGCAATATGCAGTAGATGTTAGCAGACGCACACCTTCTATAGTTAGGTTAGGCGAAAAAGCATTACAGACTATGCTAAGCTCACGAGTATTCCCAGAGCAAGATATTAACAAAGTTAATGGTAAAGATAATTACTTTGCGCGTCGTGGATACTTTTTATGCAGCAAGCAATGGACATGGGTTTTGCAAAAGTCTGCAGAATTACTAGAGCAATTTTTAGAAGAAAGAGATCAAGAAACCAAAAGACACTTTGGCATGATGGTTATTAGCGCATATTTAGACAAGGCAACTGCTCCAATTATTCCTGCATTTAAACTTTCTAGAAATTCTGGTCTATTACCCGAGCATCATCCTACAACACCAGTCAAAGTTATTAAATCAATTACCCATAAAAGACAAGAAGATTACTTTGCAACGATATCTAAACGCGCCAAAGAGCGCTTAGCTGCTTGACTAACAGAGGTAAAACTGGTACACTAGCTCTACTATTAACTTCAGCTTACGGCCAATAGGGCGCGTAGGCGATAATTAAGCCAACGGAAGGAGTTCTATTTATGAACAGCTATGAGCTGGCAATTTTGTATGATCCGGATCTTGAAATAGATCTAGACAAAGCAGCCGATAAGGTCAAGGCCATTGTAAAGACTAATGGCGGCAAAGTAACAACAGAAGACAACTGGGGCAAGCGTAAGCTGGCCTATAACATCAAGGGGCATGATATGGCAGTGTACGTTTTTTATGGCGTAGATATGCCACCTACGAGTGTTACTAAGGTAGAAGCTACCTTAAATATTACCGACGAGGTAATTCGTTTTCTTATAACCAAGCCAGATGTAAAAGCTATTAAAAAGGCAGAAAGCATCAAGGCTGCGCGTGCCAAACACGCCAAAAGAGAAGAAGAAGCCAAAGAAGAAAAATAATAACCTCCGAAATTTTAGTAATTACTACTTACTAAAAACGACTCACTAATAACTTAAGTAAAGTAGCAAAGGAGAATTATCAAAATGGCAAGAAGTTTTAACCAAGTCACCCTCATGGGTAACCTCACACGTGACCCAGAACTGCGTTCTACCGCTAATGGCCAGAGCGTCTGTAATTTTAGCTTAGCACTAAACCGTAGCTATAAAGATGCGACAGGTAATTGGCAAGAAGCTACAGATTACATAGATGTTATTGCTTGGGGCCCATTGGGTGAGCGTGTACAGCAATACGTCACTAAAGGGCGCCCAGTACTTGTGAGCGGTCGTTTACAAAACCGCACATGGGAACAAGATGGCCAAAAGCGTAATAAAGTAGAAGTTGTCGCCCAAGACGTCACTTTTTTGGGTGGACGTAGCGAAGGTGCATCAGATACACCAAGTGGCAGTGCCCCAGCACCAAGCCCACAGAAAAAGAAAGATGTCGTGATAGAAGACATCAGCGACGAACCAATTGATTTATCAGAAATCCCATTTTAATAAGTATAGGTTAAAGGGGCAAGGTTGCAGGTTATAGTAATACAATAGAACCTAAAACCTAGAACCTAAAACCTAATAATTCAGGAGGAGAAATTTTATGGCAAAGCCAAAAAGAAAGCCAATTACCGGCGCAATTTATTTTGATTATAAAGATGTAAAGACCTTACAGCGCTTTACCAACCAGTTTGGCCAAATAGAAGGCCGCAAGCGTTCTGGCTTAACAGAAATGCAACAACGCCGATTGGCCCGAGCTATCAAGCAAGCTCGCCACATTGCGCTGCTACCTTTTGTAGCCAACAAATAAATGTAGATACAGGATTATAGATTATGGCCGATAGAAGTGTCAGAATAAAGTCATTTCGCGATTTGCGTGTATGGCAATCTACTTACCACCTATCAGTTCATATCTACAAAGTAACTTCTAGTTTTTTACTAAACATGAACAGTATGGCCTTTCTAGCCAAATGCAAAGAGCATCTGTCTCGGTTTGTTCTAACATCGCCGAAGGCTTTGGAAGAAAATCTTACAAGGAAAATGATCAATTTTACGCTATGGCCAACGGATTATTGACGGAACCAGAGAACCAGATTCTCATTGCTAGGGGCATAGGTTATATTAGCGAATCAAATATGAATAGCCTATACGAGCAATGTGTCTCTATTTATAAAATGTAGGTTCGTTTGCAACTAGTTAATCATAAGAAAGGAGAAAGAAATTAGGTAGTAGATTCTATTATCTATCATCAAATTTCTATAATCTAACAAATGGGAATAACCGATTTAAAAAAGGGAGCTGTTTTTCAGATGGACGGCCACCCATATAAAGTACTCGAATACGGGCAAAAAGTTATGGGTCGTGGTGGCTCAATTGTTAATGTGCGTATAAAAAGCCTTATAGACGGCAAGGTGTTGCAAAAGACCTTTAAAGGCAACGAAGCTATTGAGCCAGCAGATATTAGCTACAAAAATGTTCAATATTTGTATAACGACGCCCAAACCTATTTTTTTATGGATGACGACAGCTTTGAGCAGATAGAAATTCGTGCAGATATGCTCGAGGGCCAAACAGGCTACCTAAAAGAGGGCGATAAAGTAAAAGCGCAGTCATTTGATGGGCGCGTTATTAGCATAGAACTACCAAAAAATGTCTATTTGGCGGTTACCTACACAGAAGACGTTGTAAAAGGCGACACAACAAGCAGTGTTTTAAAAGACGCTACGTTAGAAACAGGTATAATAGTCAAAGTACCTGCTTTTATTAAGCAGGGCGACATTTTATCAATAGATACTGAAACAGGAGCATATCGTGAGCGAAAGAAATAAACGTGATTTTTTAGGGTTACCATGGGACGCAAAGTCATTTAACATAACAGAAAAAGCCGAATCAACACTAGGTAAGCTCCGTAGTTTTATTGTAGAGCAAGCAGGTGTAGTAACAGATACCGCTAAAACTGCGACAGATACAGTCGTAGATAAAGCCACTGCCACAACAAGCACAGTACAGGAACGTTCAAAAAATGCGTATACAACCGTCAGTGATCTTGGGAGCTCCGCTGTAGAATCTGTCTTTGGCCGCATGCAAGCCATAACAGCAGATTTAAAAGTACGTCTACTAGGTGATGACGAACCATCACTAGGCGACAGACCAGAACGTGGTGAGAAATAGGTTGCTATAGGCAGCCTTTAAAGAGCAAGGAGCGCGCATGTCCCAAGCCAAGCAACGCTTAGACCAAGCAGTCGTCAGCCGCGATCTTGCCTTAACGCGTTCTCAGGCAGAAAATAGTATTCGACTTGGCTATATTCAGGTAGATAAAAAAGTTATCCAAAAGCCCGGGTATTTTGTAGCGCCTAGCGCTGTGATTACTAATATTGCAAAAGAGATATACGTGAGCCGGGCAGGCCTTAAACTGGCTAGTGTCGCGCAGCTGCTAAAACTTGATTTTAATGGCAAAGTTGTACTGGATGTCGGCAGCAGTACCGGTGGTTTTACAGATTACGCATTGCAACATGGTGCAAAAAAAGTATTCGCTGTAGATGTAGGTACGCAACAGCTGCACCCAAGTTTGCGCGGTAACACAAAAATTAGTCTTCACGAACAAACTGATATACGAAATTTTAAGCCCACAGAACACATAGACGTGGTTGTTATTGATGTTTCGTTTATCAGCTTGCGCGACGTTTTACCGCATATCGCTACGATAATTTCTAAAAAAACACTGGTGGTAGCCATGTGTAAGCCACAGTTCGAAGCCGGGGCAGGTAGTAAACACCACGGTGTGATAAAAAATGATGCTATGCGCCGCCGCATTTTGCGTGATTTTGAAACGTGGGTGAAGCAGTATTTTATTGTGTTACATAAAGCAGATTCAGATATAAAAGGCGCAAAGGGCAATATCGAACGTTTTTACCTGCTAAAGATATAGACAAAAGCATAAAAATATGTTTAAGTAGTTAAGTCTTAACACGTCCATCATAGAGGGAGTGATGTAGAGTGGTTACCATCGCCAAGATTGTGTTTGCGAGCGTTGTTTTGCTCGTGGGCACGGTTGCGCCTGCGAGTGCAATGTCTGCACCGCTAAGCAGAGTGAGTGCCAGCGCACAACCTGCGTACGTGAGCAGCGCTGGTTGCCCAACACGCAAGTGGAAGATCTACGATCAATACGTAGATACAGTCTTTCACGAAAGTGTCAGGGTTTGGGTCAAGCTGTGTGTTGTTCGCCACAAGGGTAACGATCGCGTCACCGCGGTCAAAACGCTTGTGAAGTCACGCAAAGTGCGTGGCATCGAGCTACATTTGCACTCAATGCGCTATCTAGACGGAGCGACCACAGACTACTGGTCTGGCGGTGAACTGCGCAAGGGTCGGTGGCATGTCATCTATCCGCACGTCGAGTGCTACGCTAGGTGCCAGTTGGCGGTCGTCATAACCATCAACAAAAACTACTACTTTGACCAGACGGCAGGCTTCACCGTCAGTCGCTAAGACACCACGGGTGGGCGCTAGGGCTTTGCAGCCCAGCGCCCACCCAAAACCCACACCAGTGGGTATTTTTTATGCCGTAATTAGTTCAACACCTTTGCAACACTCGCTGGTGTTCTACACTCTAAGCTCAAGTGTAGCCTTTCTTCGTTGTAGTAGGCAAGGTAGTTTGCTACCTTGCCATATAGTTCTTTAGAGAATGGATTTGTGGAACCAATACATTCTTCTTGTATTGTCCGGTTGAACCGCTCTATGTGAGCATTGTCATTCGGTCGTCGCACTCTACTGTGACGTACTGTCGTACCTTGCGCTTTAAGTAGCTCTTCAAAGTTCTTACTAAATTCGGGTCCATTGTCAGCCTGGACGGTTTTGAAACGGAACTGAGCATAGGCCTGGCCTCGCTGGATGACTGCAGCGGCTACACGCTGGCTGAGCACAGTACTGTATTCGGCATACGCCCAACGAGAGTAAACATCAACCAGTGTATACAAATAGCTCCGCTTTTTTGTTCGGTGATCATACAGGTGTACCGTGTCGGTTTGAATGAAGTCACCTGGACACTGTACATCTGGGCGCGGTAGTGGCGGACGCCACCGACGTTGCCACTTTTGTCGTACCACCAACCCGAGTCGGTACAATACCCGACGAACCGTACTGAGTGACACTTCGGTACCTTCTTGTTTGCAGTAGGCGTGAACAATTGTTGCGCAACGGTTGTACTTAGTGCGGTAATACCGAATGCGTTCAACAACCATATTGGGTACTGCCCGACCAAAGAAATGAGGTCGGCTACTGTTGGTAGGTATACGCCACGTACAAGCTGCGAGACGAAAGCTGCTGGGCACTTGGGAATCTGAGTTTCTTTTTGGTCGGTTGACATTGGTGAGCTGAACATTCTGGTTTAGTAGCTCCCATTTGCGTAGCCAACGCCATAAGGTTGTGCGGTGGACTCCACATCTTCTTGCAGCAATTGTCAAAGGCATACTTTGCTCAATGACGAGCCTAACGGCTTCTGCTCTCGCTTTAGGTAGTAATGGGTTGCTAGAATAGCTCATGTGGCTGTTCTCCTGTTTAGATTAGTACACTTACAGTGTAGAACAGCCACATGTTATGTGTTGCAAAGCTGTTGAGTCATTACGTTATGCTTGTAAAATATTTTAATTTATGTTAAAGTAGTACTCGGCAATCATCCGAATTCTTGAGAGGAATGGTACATTGACAGCAAAAGCTCGTAGGGTTGCCGTAGCGTTAGCTACGGTGTTCTTCGTGACTGTGTCTGGGCATGCCTGGGCACAGAACCTGCCGACACCGGTTTCGTCAGAAGCAACAGACAACATCGGCCAAGAGTTCGAAGTTGCTCCCCAGCCGACTGCATTCGTGCAACCACCATGGTGCCTGCAGCAAGTCGTTGTGGGCGAAGAGAGTTATGATGAACGTATCTTCAACCTCTTCGCTACTCTCGACACACTGTATGTCGACAAGTGGGCAAAATTTCGTCTGATTCTCCGTGGCAAGCAGAAACTTAACTCTGCACCAGTTACGGTATTCAGATGGGATCAAGAACTCGGCCCTGGCGAGTTTCAGGCTGACGTCGCCTTCATGCCCGAAATCAACGTTCCGTACGTTGTGGGGCAAAATGGCAAGGTGTACCGATGGGTACGGCCAGTGGTCAAGCTGGTACAACCTGGCAAAAATCCGGTACTATCAGACATGGCCTGGAACAAGGTGAAGACCATGTTCTGGTCCCCAACCTGCACCCGTCAGTACATACTGGTGGGCTGATTGCCAAGGTGGGGCGTGTGGTGCAATACTGCCCACGCCCCACCAACCCAACTATGTTGTATAGTACAAGTGTTTTTACAAAAATTGACTAAAAAGCACAGGTATGATATAATATAAGTATGGATAACGGGAGAAGTCCAGAAGGCCACGGCTACCCAGAGCTGTACACGCAATTGCAACGGCAGTGTTTTGCGCAGCTGAGGGGCTATGCATGGTCTCCCGAACTCAGCGGTCTTATACAAAGTACTCCAGATAAAACTCATGGCCATGATACTTATCTAGAAGAAACAAATATCATAGCCTTGGCACAGCGTGAACAAGCTGAACAGGTAACATTAAAGCCATACATCTTAAGTTACAAGTACCCTTACAACGCTACACAACCAAAGTCAGAGGCTAGTTTGCTTGACGAAAGCAATTATATTATCACTGCTATTGATATAGATGACCTTGCCAAAGAATACCAACTTCACCCAAGTGCGGCAGTAATTAATACACACCAAACTTTTACAGGTATACACGCTGTTGAACCATTTAATAGTGCTGTTGTAACAGACTTGCAAAACCTGCGTATACCACATGACATAGATGAATATTCCCGTTACTACGAAGAATACCGCAGTAGCCAAGCATATTTTATTGCACTCGCCATTATTAATAACGCACATCCGTCTTTGATTGCTACTCAACTAGGGTCAGCCTTGTATGAACTAAGCACTGTAGACAACCTACAGGATCCACAACATCCCAATGTATCTATAAGATTATTCAGACCTCCACAGTCTGTAAATCAACCCGCAGTGCCAGAACTTGTAAATATTACCCACGGTGGCACGCCAGTAGCTTACTATAAACAAGCAAAAGCCCCGTCTGTAGCGGTTGATTTAACGACGGGTCTCACAGAGCCAACTGATGATTCACTACGCAGTGCCTACGCAATAACTACAGTAGATGAAATCATAGACATGATACAAAATAGCTTATTGCTACCAGCACACCAAGCTGCGCGTATGATACAGATGCGCCAAGAGCGCACAGAAGAAAAGGCCACACATCGCAAAAACGCGTTGGTTAGGTTTATTGGAACGCTATTGAATCGATAGAATTGACAAATAATTATAAAAGTATTATAATAATAGTATATACATAGAACTTTTTAGTACACGTTTTATTATGCATTAAAGAAGTAAAGTATACGTATGAAGAATATACACATACCACCAACAGATCGCCTTACAGGTTTAGTAGTATTGGGGCGAGGCAATACGCCAATTGGAGTCTCTGAGAGGTCTATTGCTAATGCAACAACTGCTGCAGAGCATTTATTAGATGGTAAGGCAGACTTTGCTATAACATCTGGCTGGGGCCCGTCCGCAGAAGAAGAGTATCCTATTTCTGAAGCAGATGCCATGCGTAAGCATATTCTTACTTTGTACCCACAGGCGAAGGTAATAGGCGAACCATCGTCTACAACCACGTTTGAAAACGCTGCTAATGTCGCAGGGCTCATTGATGAGCTTGGCTTCTCTACGCGTAGTCTCCGCTTAGTAGTTGTGGCGAGCTGGGGCCACGCCCATAGGGGTAGTCTGTTACTTCAAAAAGCATTGCCAAAAGGGCCCTTAGTAGAGGTGTTGCCAACAGATGTGCCTGTATCGCCCAAGGAACGGATTATGGAAGCGGTACTTTTGGGTTTATCTGTGGCTGCTCTTGCAGGTGTGACACCGGGCGACACGGAACAATTTAAACAGGCTGCAAGACGCTACCAGCATTTGGTAGAAACTCCCAAAAACAGTACATTCATACAAAAGATACACCCCGGACGTTCCTAGTGGTGTTTGTTGGTACACAACTGGCCTGTAACACTTACACTGCTAGACGTTAAACTTAAATTCTACGACGTCACCAGGCTGCATAACGTAAGTTTTGCCCTCTGTACGCACTTTACCAACAGCGCGGGCAGCTGCCAGTGACCCGGCTGCAATTAAATCTTGGTAGTCTACAACATCAGCGGCAATAAAGCCGCGTTCAAAATCACCATGTATTACCCCGGCAGCTTGCGGCGCAGTAGCGCCTTTTTTTATTGTCCAGGCTCGGACTTCTTTTTCGCCTGCGGTTAAGTAGCTTTGTAAACCCAATGTTTCATAAGCAGCGTGTATAAGCTGAACAAGCCCAGATTCTTGTACACCATATTCTGCCAGCATCTCTGTTCTTTCGGCCTCGTCTAGGCTCCGTAGTTCATCTTCTAGCTTGGCATTAACAAACAAGGCAGCGTTTGGTAAAACCATTTGTGCAAGTTTTGTTTGCACAGCTGCATTACTAAGGCTGTCTTCATCTACATTGAACAAATAAATTATAGGTTTTGCCGTAAGTAGTTGCAGCTCTCTATAACCTATAACCTCTAACCTTAAACCTTCATCGCTATATAGTGGTTTGCCAGCGTCAAGAATAGCTTGGACTTCTTTTAAAATATCGAGCTGCGGTTTCAATTTTGGGTTAGTGCGAGCTTCTTTTTGTAATCGGGGCAATACTTTATCTAGTGTTTGCAAATCTGCCAGTACAAGCTCGGTGTTTATGACGTCTATGTCGTTGGCTGGGTTATGGGTATTGTCTACATGAACAACATTTGGGTCAGTAAAGCCACGTACCACCTGCACAATCGCTGCACATTCACGGATATGGCTTAAAAACTGGTTGCCTAAACCTTCGCCCTTACTGGCACCGGCAACTAAGCCGGCAATATCGGTAAATTTTACCGTAGCGGGGATGATTTTTTTACTGTTATAAAGCTTGGCAAGCGCATCTAGCCGTGGGTCGGGTATTGGTACAATCCCTGTATTTGGCTCTATGGTCGCAAAAGGGTAGTTTGCAGCCAATATATTATTATTGGTTAACGCATTAAACAGGGTACTTTTACCTACGTTAGGTAGGCCAACGATTCCAATACTTACACTCATATATTTTTTGCCTTTCTGCTATGCTTTTTTATCCATTTAGCAATTTCTGTGATGTCTGGCTTATTGTTTACTATATAAAGAGTGTATTCTTCTATAGTCTTATTATCTGCAAGCAATATACAGCCATTTAAATATAAAAACCGATACATAGTTAGTACCGCCGTTCTTTTATTACCGTCTATAAATACATGGTAATTACAAATGCTTTCATATAGCGAGGCAGCTTTCACGTATATATCTGGGTATAAATCGTACGTACCAAAACGAGTCTTTGGTTTTTCTGCTATCGATAGCAACAGCCCAGGCTCTCTTACCCCTAAAGCACCGCCTGTTTCAACTATGATGACATCATGAATAAATACAATATCGTCTGCACTAATGTATCGCATTACTTTTTACTCAAAGCGTCTAGAGCGGGGCGGTATTGTTTTATAGCGTCCTTGGTCCATTCAGCCAGTTCGTTATCGGCCGTAGTGCTAGGGGGCAATATCTCAAACACCGGCTTTGACCTTTTAACAACAGTAAAACGTTCGCCATTTGCTACACGCTCTGCAATTTTACCAGCGTTTTGTGAAAGTTCTTTTAAGCCAATAATTGTCATAGTATGTCCTTAAAGTTATTTTATAAGTATACTTAAAAGATAACATTTAGGCAAGAACGGCTGTGCAATATTGCTTTTTACTAAAGCGTAGCTTGCGTGCTACAATTTCTATAATATGAGTGACTACGCGACCAAACAAGACGTACAAGAAATTGTTGATAAAGCTATAAACAAAGCAGTCAATAGCTTAGCAGAAATAATTAGTGATTTTGCAACCCAGGTAGACGAGCGGTTCGAACAAGTAGACAAACGTTTAGATAAAGTAGACGAACGTTTAGATAAGGTAGACAAACGTTTAGATATGGTAGACAAACGTTTAGATATGGTAGACAAACGTTTAGATAAAGTAGAAAGCAGATTAGGTAGTTTAGAATCTCGTGTAACAAATATAGAAACGGCCCAGGCGCAAACGAATAACCGCCTAGAAAATATAGAAGGTCGCCTAGAAGCACTAGAAAACGATGTGAAAGAAATTTATAAAATATTGGCCAAAAAAGACCCAGCTGTAAGTAAGTATCAGCAGCAACCTTTAGAAGATCAAATTGTAGAGGCTTATAAAGCTATAGTGCATATTGCTAAAAAAGCAAACGTATCTTTGCCAAAATAACCATTTTTTAAACGCGATTACATTTTTTGCAACTACATAAGCGCGTTGCTATTTACTTTTTAGTTAAAAGCTGGTATTATATTACACGAGTGTTCTATGTGTAGCAATACATGTAGGGCCTAGAAGCTTCCTTGGCCACCCTGGCCGATGAAGAATGACAATTAGGAAGGAGGTGATTCGGATGTTGAAAAACATTCCGAAGATCCTTTGGGCGTTGCTGGGAACGGTGACGCTCATTCTGGCCGGGGTGCTCGGAACCACCCCAGCTACGGCAGAAGAGCCCGACTTTGGGCTAACAGTCTGGTACGATTGTGACGAAGATGCCCTGGTAGCAGATTTCGTGCTACCGGCTAACTCAGGTACGGGTAGCCTGATGACGTTCATAGGACCGTACGGAGACCTGGTGTCAATGGACGGTTTGGTGTCAGGAGAGGTAGGCCCAAAGATACTCACTGTGAGAAGGCAGTTACCTCGTGGTGTAGAGATATTTATGGAAGGCCGTCTCTTTACGGAGAACCTCGGGACTCAGAGTACCGGAATATTCTCATTGGTTCTGTGCGAGGTTGAGCCGACACCAACGCCAACCCCCACGGTAGAGCCGACACCAACGGTAACACCGACGGTGACGCCAACACCCACCCCAACGGTGGAGCCGACACCAACGGTAACACCGACAGTGACGCCGACCCAGTCAGTACCACAACCTCAGGCTGTCAAAGGCCTGAAGGTCAAGGTAAAGAAGACCAAGGTCAAGGCGACCTGGAAGTCTGGCACCGCCACCAAGTGGCAGTGCAAGACCAAGGTTGTGAAGGGCAAGGCGAAAGTCAAGCCCAAGAAGCGGATGGTAACGTCTGCTAAGTGCACCTTCAAGGTCAAGCCCAAGACCAAGAAGGCCAAGGTCAAGATCACGGTCCGCGAAGTCGGCGGACCCTACAAGGCCAAGACCGTTAAGCTGAAAGCTTAACGGTAGCAAGGGTGTCCTAGCTGTGTGCTGTGTGCTCGCTAATACCGAGCACCAGCCCAGCTGGGGCACCCGTATTTTTTTGCTTAAATTTAATGCTTATGATTAACTTAATTATAAGAAACCCACTAATATTTATATGAAACACCATAAAAAACCAACCAATAAAGACATTGCGCTCGCCAAGCGCCCTTCAGCAACGCAAAACAGTAAAACAATTGTAAGTAGCGTTGGGTCCAGCTCGAAATTTACTATTCTTAAAAATCGTAAAAATATATTTATTATCGTGATTAGCCTTTGTGCATTGATACTGTTGGTAGCCACTGGCGCTTGGTATATTAATCGTAGTGATGATAAATTAGTCTTCCCCGAGCCTCAACTCCAACTTGATGATGTAGCGGGTTCATTAGATAGCCTACTTCAGCAAAAATTACCAAGCGATGCTTCTATTACCCAGAAGACCGAATACTACGAATCAATCGTATCAAAACTAACTGCCTTAGAAGATACACGCCGCACAGCAGAGATCTATATAAACCAAATTCAACCCCAGGGTATTAAACTTAGTATTGAGGCCTCTGAGTGGTTGGTAACTTCGCTGATTGCGAATGGCTATAAACAAGAAGCGCGCGCCGTAGCAGGCGAACTAGTAGTCATGCTCAACCAAAGAATGACAGAAGTGCCACCAGACAGCCAGCAAAGCTTATCTAGCTTAATACAGTATTATGCGACCCTTAAGGATACATTATGATGAAAGCTATGCACTACAAAGTATTATCACTATTTTTGTTAATAAGCTTTTCATTATTTGCATTTGGTAATTCTGCATTGGCCTTAAAATGGCCGGGTACTCAGTGGTCGAACGAACCAATATCTATAAAGCTTGCCAGGGATGATTCTAAACACGTAGATACGGCAATGTCTTTTGCGGTGTACATGGATGGGAATACCACCACAACTAAAGATCGCACATTTAAAGTAATTCTAGATAACTTAAATTGTGTGAAAAAATTTAAATACACATTTGATAGAATTGATATATTTGGGAATAGCATTAATAGCACTACGCGTGATTGTAAAGACAATGATAATGAATTTAAAGTTTCTTATGATATTGCTGGCGCTTTTTATGATTCTCAGTTAGCTTTAACAAAATACATGTTTACTATTAAAATGAATAGCCCTCCTGACGAAAGCAGTATGAAGTTTAAGGTACAGGTGGATGAAGCAAAGCATATCGGTTTTGTAGGCAGTCTCAGCTATGATTATACAGTCCCCATAGCGATAGACTCCACAGACAGCTCTGTATACACCGACATAAATATCAATATGAATTTAAATTGTTATTCGACTTCTAATGAAACAGGAATAATTTACGCATATGACATAGATAATTATGCAGATAACAATGCTAGGGGCGCACAAGATAATAACAGCCCTGGAGCTCCTTATAATCGAAAAACATTTGATTATGACGGATCAAATAATGGTAGGGGTAAAGTACTTGATGGTTATGTTTTTAAAGATTTATACTTTGGGCTTACAAGAAAAGACACCGGCAATCGAATGAAAGCTATAGATACAAGCACATCTGCAAGCAAATGGGCTAAAGAGGTAGGTTGGGATAAAACTGACGCAAATAGATACAAACCTTTGCATGACGCAACCCAAGCAAGTAATTGGGAGAGTTCTGATAATTTTGCATGGTTAAAGTATACAATTAAACGTGGTATAAATTACAAATTAACTATTAACGATCTTAATGCTCAAAATTATTTATCACTCATGGTGTTCCCGATGAATGAACAGCCGCCATGTAACAACCCCCCTAAATGGACTATTTCTGGTAGTGCTAGCAGACAACGCACAGCTTTTACCGGGCAAACGGTTAGTTATTCTCATTCTATAGAAAACATTGGCCCAGATAAAAACGATGAATCTATTGACGGCGATGTTACGGGTGATACAGGTATGGCAGATGATTACACATCATACGATATACCTACTGATTCGAACGTAGGCACCAAGAGACAAACAGGTGTTGGAACGGTACCAGCACGGTCTATTGTAATGAATAATGTAGGTAATTATTGTGATACGTTATCATTCACACCAACAAGCTGGAATAGTGACGCTACAACGAGCACTAGTGATTGTGTGCACATTATTGACCCTGACGGTGATGTGCCTACTACTGTTAGCTACGAGAAGGGCAGCGAAAGCATTTCTATCAACGAAGCTGATGTAAAAGTAAATAACGGCGGAAGTTGCCCGTCGACCCCGATACGGATACCATTTAGTTGGAGCATTGGTGGAGTGTCATCACCTGCGGGTACTGGTTTTTGGTATGGTGGGGCTTATGGCTGCAATCCGCCGACAAATGTTATTCCAATTCCTGCAGCAATTATCGGTCAGCTCAACCAATCAGCCCCAGGCCTCAGCGGTATTAAATATTGCCTAAGTGTTAATAATGAACAACAAAAATGTGGTGAAATCCTCGTCTATGAAGTCCCCTTTGCTCGTTTTTACGGTAATGACATATATGCGACAGCAGGCGATATACGCTTTAATTCTACAGATAACCCTAGTGGTACCACTAAAAGGGGTAGTGTAGACCAATATGCAGCGTTAGCGTTTGGTACAGTTACTATAGATACATCGGCGTTTCGTACCATTAACCCTGTACCACCAGATGGTCTAGATGCCTCTGGCTCAAAAGCTATATCAGGTAAAAATGCCAACCAAGTGTATACAGATGTAACTGGGAATTTGCCAAAAACATGTGGTGAAATTGAGAGTGGCGGGCTCAATGCTACTGAAGACGGTTGTTATATTATAAAAAAAGCTACTTCTTTAACTCCCACCAATAACTCATTGCCTGTTCCTGACTGGGCTAAAGATAATGGTGGCATACCCGTATTAGGCTGGGGTGATACTTTTGGCAGTGGAGTAACTACATATACCAAAAAAATAACGGCCGTCAATCCTACAGATAAGATGTTGATGATTGTAGGTGATGTCATCAATCTTACTAGTGCAGCAAATTATACGGATCCTGCAAAGACTGGTGTGCTTTTAATTATTTCCGAAGGTCCCATTGTAGTAGATAACAATGTTAAGCGCATAGATGCAATTTTAGTTTCTAAAACAGGTATATATACCTGTGGATACGCAGGTTATGGCCCAGCTGCAAAGGTAGGGCAAAATCAGATACATTCAACCTGTAGGGTGCCTTTAAATATAAATGGAGCGGTTTCTGCACCTACTATAGATTTTAGAAGAGGCGGTGGTAGTAGGTACTTAAATACCTCACCAGGTGACGAGCAGCAAAACTGCAACGTTAGTAAGGGCATACAAAACTGTGCAGATAGAGGTAACATGCCAAACAATACTGGCAAATCAGCAGAAATTATTAACTACCCAGCATATTTATATTTTGCTAAACCATACCTTAAAAACCAAAGCACTCCTGGCGATACCGTGGATGCCATGTTTGTGGTACCACCAAAGTTGTAAAATAACTATAATTTGTTTGCTTGTGTAGCGGTTATGCTTTAGAATAAACACTATGAGTGTCCTAAGTGGCGTCTCAGACTTTTTTGGCCTTGATATTGGAACGTCGGCAATCCGCCTAGTACAATTAAGAGGAAGTGGGCCCGTAAAAGCGCTAGTAAAATACGCACTTACCCCTATAGATACAAAATTAGTTCTATCAGACGCAAAAGCAGATCAACAAAAAGTAGCCAGCATTATAAAAGAGCTCGTCGCCCAAGCACGAGTGAATACTAAAAATGTGACGGTTGGTTTGCCATCGCAACGTGTTTTTACTACTGTTGTAGACATAGAACGCCTTAGCCCATCTGAACTTGCCAAAAATATTAAATTTCAGGCAGACACACTCATACCCACGCCACTAGACGAAAGTAAAATAGACTGGGCGCTATTGGGTGATTCACCAGTAGATGCCAACAAAGTAGAAGTACTTATTTCTAGTGTTGCCAACACTTATGTAGAGCAACGTCTAGACACACTAGAAGCAATTGGGTTAAATGTTATTGCCTTTGAACCAGACACCATTGCACTAGCGCGAGCCATGACCAGTAGTGATGATACCGCTCCACAAGTAGTCGTAGACATTGGTACAAATTATTCAGACCTCGTCATTGTTGCCGGCGGTACGCCAAAACTTAACAGGTCTATCCCCACAGGTTCGGACGCTATTATAAAAGCTGCTATGCAAGGGCTTGGCATAGACGATAAACAAGCCGAGCAGTTTGTTTATAAATTTGGCCTAAGTAAAGACAAGCTAGAAGGCCAGATATACGCTGCAATTATAGGCACAGTAGAAACATTAGTATCAGAAATAGAAAAGTCAATTAAGTTTTACCAAACACGTTACCCAAACGCACCAATTACAAAGATAGTTGTCACCGGTGGCGCATCTACACTACCGGAGTTCCCGCTGTTTATCGCCAATAAGTTTGGTATCAATGTAGAAATAGGCAACGCTTGGCGTAATGTCACTTTCCCAGCAGATAAACAAAACGAACTACTTTCTGTAAGCAACCATTTTGGTGTGGCAGCAGGCTTGGCGGAGCGAATAGAATGATACAGATTAACTTACTACCAAGCATTAAAGCAGAATACGTAAAAGCACAACGCACAAAGCGTACTGTTATAACTATTTCTATTATCGCGGTGGCCGTGTCTCTTGGCGTGGTTGGTTTGTTAGCTAGCGTGGCGTATGGTACTCAGCAACTTCAGCTTAATAATCTAAAAAACGACATAGCTAAAAGTGAACAAAATATTAAAGACGTAAAAGATTTAGACAAAATACTTACCATTCAAAACCAGCTTTTTGCACTCACCCCATTGCATGAATCTAAGCCAGTTATGGAACGATTATTTACGTACTTGCAGCAAACAACTCCAGACTCTGTGGTACTAGAAAAGTACGTCATTAATAACGAAGATTTTACGTGGTCTGTAGATGGCGAAGCACCAAGCATAGAACTTGTGAATAAATATGTAGACACCTTAAAGTTCACAGAAATCGCACCAATACAAGAAAACCAAGAAAAGCAATATGCGTTTAGCGAAGTAGTATTATCATCGTTTAGCAAATCAGAAAAAGGTTATACCTTTACGATTGATTTTAAGTTTAGCGATCAACTATTTTCTTCTGCAAATACAGATATAAAATTGCTTATTCCTAATATTACGACTACTCGGTCACAAACACAGTTACCATCTAGCACAATATTTGCACCTAGCTCAGATTCACAGGAGGCTCAATAATGGCACGTGCATTACCAAAGGGCTTTGGCCAGCTATCTACCAAGCACGTATTGGTAGATAAGGCAAACACCACAGTTATTGTTGCCGCTGCGGTGGCTGCAGCCATTGTCGTATTTAGCTTATTTGCCAGTAAGGCTTTAATAGATAAGATTAGCTACCAAAACAAAGTGATTAGCAAAAGAAATGTTGCCAATAAACAGCTTAAAGAAAACATAGACGCAAAAGATCAGCTTGTTGTCTCGTTTGCGGCGTTTGATGAAAGTCCAGAATCTGTGCTGGGCACATCAGAAAAAAATAGCAAAATTGTGCTCGATGCACTACCAAGTAAATACGACTTTCCGGCCCTTACCACCAGTATAGATGGCATCATTACTGGTGCTGGTATGTCCGTAGAGAGCATTACAGGAGCAGACCAAGAAATTTCTGCAGAACAGAGTAGCGTGAACCCAACACCTATTGCTATACCGTTTGAATTTGGTGCAATTGGTACGTACGAAGCTGCCCAAAAATTACTCACTGATCTGCAGCGGTCTATCCGACCATTTAAAATTCATTCGGTTGATTTCACAGCCTCTGAGGGCGGTGTAGTTAGTGTAAAAGTTACGGGCGAAACGTTCTATCAACCAGCTAAAGACTTAGGCATTCAGTACAAAAAAGTAGATAAAAATGGTAAATTTATTGGTGGTAACGAAGCAACACCGCCGGCTACAGACACTAACACAACAGGGAGTAGTAACTAAATGAAACGCAAAGATATTATGGTTATTGTAGGTATCGCCATTGTGAGTGCTATCTTTAGTTATGTGATTTCTAATGCACTGTTTGGCACACAGACAGACCAAAGCAAATTGCTAGAAGCCCCAGAAGTACAGCCAATATCTGCTGAATTTCCTACACCAGACGAACGATTCTTTAACCCCCAATCGCTTAACCCAACCAAGAATATTACTATTGGCGACTATTCACAGTAAGGAGTACTAAAAAGTGCCCGTACTACTAGAAGATACTCAAAAACAGGTAGAGCAGCTGTTGGTTAAAAACGGTCTCATAGAAAAAGCCCAGCTAGATGCCGTGCACGCCAAAGCGAAAGAAAAAGGTGAACCGTTTTTTCAGTTACTAGTTACCGAAGAACACGTTACCGGCGAAGAACTTACCAAAGCTATTGCCCAAGTAACCCGTGTACCGTACGTAAACCTTAGCACTGCCCGCGTAAACCCTAAAGTGCTGTCTTTGTTGCCGTTAGAGGTTGCAGAGCGTTACATGGCCGTACCGCTTGGCGAAATGCAAAATAGGCTGGTTGTAGCTATGTTAGATGCCAGCAACGTGCAGGCTGTAGACTTTTTATCTAACAAAATTGGTCGCCCGCTTAAAGTGTACATGGCGAGCCAGCAGGGTATAGAAGATGTTATTAAACAGTATGGTGTTGATGTTACGAAGGATGTAGAAAAAGCCCTCGAACAAAAAAAGTCAGACGATGCCGCCGGTGCTACCAAGACAAAGAGTATTCAAACCATTGTTCAAGATTCGCCTATTAGTAAAGCCTTGGCAGCAATTATGGATTATGCAGCCAAAAGTCGCGCCAGTGATATTCATATAGAACCACTAGAAAAAGAACTCAAAATTCGTTGCCGTATAGATGGCGTGTTACGCGAAATTATGAAGTTACCAAAATCTACCGAACCAGCACTTATATCGCGCATTAAAATTTTATCTAACCTTAAAATAGACGAACATCGCATACCACAAGACGGCCAGTTTAGTATTATGGCCGGTGGCAAAGCTATTGATCTGCGTATTGCAATCTCGCCCGTGGTATGGGGTGAACAGTGTGTTATTCGTTTGCTAGATAAATCTGGCACTAGCCTTATGCTAGAAGACATGGGCTATTCTGGTAGAGCCCTCCGTACGATTCGTGAAGGTGCTAAAAATCCTAATGGGATGATTTTAACATCTGGGCCTACTGGTTCTGGTAAATCAACCAGTATGTATGCGCTTATCCAAGAAATTAAAAGCGATGAAATTAACATCGTTACTCTAGAAGATCCTGTTGAATATAAAATGGAAGGCATTAACCAAATACAGGTTAATAGTGAGGTAGGGCTAACCTTTGCCAGTGGCCTAAGGTCTATTTTGCGCCAAGACCCAGACGTAGTAATGGTTGGGGAAATTCGTGATGCAGAAACGGCCAGCCTAGCAGTGCAAGCTGCACTTACAGGTCACTTGGTGCTGTCTACGCTGCACACAAATAGTGCAGCTGGTATTTTGCCCCGTTTGCTCGATATGGGCATAGAACCGTTTCTTATTGCCAGTACGGTGCGGACAGTCATTGGCCAGCGTTTAGTACGCCGTTTGCATAAACCAGAACCAACTGAATCTAGCCCCATAGAAGCAAAAGCCATAACAGAGACAATCGGCTCTTTTTTGCCAACCACAGAAGAAGCCAAACCAGCCGTTGTAGAAGATTTAGGCTACGGGGACTTGCCACTGGCTAACCAAAACGCTTATACTTTGTATAAGGGTAAAGATTCACCAATCACACCCGGTGGGTATAAAGGGCGCCTAGGACTCTACGAAGTCTTTAGCGTCACCGAAGAAATACAAGATTTAATTATCAAACATGCTACCAGTGCCCAAATACAAGAAATGGCACAACAGCAAGGGATGATAACGATGCGGCAAGATGGCTATTTTAAGGCATTAAGTGGCCGAACTTCTATAGCAGAAGTCAACCGCGTTGCAGCATCAGATAGCGCATAACAAATAATAAGGTGGAACCATGCAAGTAGCACAACCAAGAATAGAAGTACTCCTAGAAGAAGTAATCAAGAAAAAGGCCAGTGACCTCCACTTACAAGTTGGTTTGCAACCCATGTTGCGTGTAGATGGTGCTTTAAAAGCAGTAAGTGGAACAGATGTTCTTACAGAAGAAACCGTAGAAAGCTTAGTGTTTGCATTGCTAGATGACGATCAAAAGCAGATTTTGCTAAAAGACAAAGAATTTGACTTTAGCTTTGCGTTTGGTGATTTAGGGCGGTTCCGCGTAAATGCCTTTCACGAACGTGGTAACTTGGCAGCAGCGCTGCGTTTAATACCAAGCGAGCTTTTATCTGTTGAGCAACTTGGCTTGCCAAACATTGTGAATAAATTTGCCGAATACCCGCGTGGTTTAGTATTGGTTACTGGGCCAACTGGTTCTGGAAAATCTACTACTTTGGCGTCTATGATTCATAAAATTAACACCGAACGTGCAGAACACATCGTTACCATAGAAGACCCAATAGAATTTACCCATAAAAGCCTTAAAAGCGTGATAGTACAGCGCGAAGTTCACTACGATACGTTTAGTTTTAGTGCAGCCTTGCGTAGTAGCTTGCGCCAAGACCCAGATGTAGTACTTATTGGCGAAATGCGAGATCTAGAAACGATTGCCGCTGCTATTACAATTGCAGAAACAGGCCACTTGGTATTTGCGACGCTACACACAAACAGTGCCGCCCAAAGTATAGACCGTATGATAGACGTGTTCCCGCCACACCAGCAGCCACAAATTCGCTCACAGCTTAGTAATATTTTAATGGCTATCTGTTCGCAGCGGCTTATCCCAGCTATAGGTGGTGGCCGTATTGCAGCTGCAGAAATACTAGTGGCAACTCCGGCCGTACGTAACATTGTGCGTGAAGGCAAAACGCATCAGCTAGACGCTGTTATACAAACTGGCGCAGAATTTGGTATGCAAAGCATGGATAAAACACTAGTGAGCCTTATTCACAGCGGAACAATTACGTACGAAGAAGCACGTAATTATGCCGTAGACCTAGAAGAGTTAGATAGGCTTATGAGAGGCTAGGCGCACCTATATGTCAACATTTACATTTACCGCTCGCAACCCGCAAACTGGCCAAAAGTTACCTCTACTGTTCAGGCAGATAACGAACGTGCCGCCGCCAAAGCCATAGAAGGCCAAGGCCTTGCAGTTGTAGAAATTAAAGTAGAAAAAGAAGGCGGCTTTGGCAAAAAAGTTAAAGCAAAAGATCGTATACTGTTTGCGCGCCAGTTAAGCACGCTTATTAGCGCTGGCTTACCACTGGCACAATCACTCCGTACCGTGCAGCGCCAAACTAGCAGCAAACCCATGAAGATTGTGATTGCAGAGGTTATTGGTGATGTAGAAGCTGGCAAAAACTTTCAGACGCCCTAGCATCCCACCCCAAAGTGTTTAGCACGGTGTTTGTGAGCCTTGTGGCAGCAGGTGAAGTGTCTGGTACGCTAGATAACTCGCTTGAACGGCTTGCTTTTCAGCAAGAAAAAGACGCCGAAATTCTTGGTAAAATACGTGGCGCACTCGTATACCCACTCGTAGTTGTAGGTGTTATGTTAGCGGTCATTGGTTTTATGCTTGTAGGTGTATTACCGCAAGTAAAAGTTTTATACGATAGCCTACCGGGTGCAGAACTACCACTCATTACTAAAGTGCTACTATGGATGTCTAACACACTTGTTACTTACTGAGGGTCGTCATTATCTTAATAGGGTTTGGTGTATTTTTTGGTAGCAGATGGGCCCGCACGCTTGGAGGCAAACGATTTATAGACAAGTTTAAAATGAAGGCACCACTTATTGGCCCACTGTTTATGAAGATGTACATGGCGCGTTTGCCCGCACTGGTACAACGCTAGTTGCCAGCGGTGTACCACTGCTACAGATGCTAGAAATTACTAGTAAATCGGTAAATAATGTATACATAGAAGATTCTATAGACCACGCTATTAGCCAAGTAAAAGGTGGTAAAAGCCTAGCAGATTCACTCGAGGGCGACCCGAACTTCTTAGAATTAGTGCCAAATATGTTGCGTATTGGCGAACAATCTGGCCAGGTAGAATCTATGCTAGAAAAAACTGCCGAATATTACGAAAAAGAAGTAGATCAACAAATTAAGACCATCAACACCATCATAGAACCAGTACTTATGATTGTGCTGGGTGTCGTGGCGCTTATTATTGTTGCTGCGGTGCTATTGCCTATTTACGGCTTGGCTAATCAGGGGCTAGGCGCTTAAAAAACGCTTGCATTTAATTGGTAATACAGTATTATTAAGGTATTATAAGTAAACATAATCATGTTCAAAAGAAGGGGCACCAAACATATGTTTAAAAAAGAAAATAAAGGGTTTACAATCATAGAAGTTTTGATTGTGCTGGCAATTGCTGGTTTAATAATGCTTATTGTATTCTTGGCAGTACCGGCACTTCAGAGAAACAGTAGGAATACATCAATAAGAAATGACGCACAATTACTCGCAGGTGGAGTAGGTGATCATCGATCCAGCTACAACGGCACAACGCCAACGGTAGGCGCTGGGACAGGTACGATTACACTTACCGGAGGCGGAACTTCAACCGTAACACTAAACGGATCAACACCGGTAGCGCCAGTCACTGCTTTGCCAACTACTGCCAGCGCAGTTCCTGGCACGCTGTACGTAGCCACTGGTAGAGATTGTAACTTTGTTACAAGCGCAAGAACTGTTGCCATATGGTTTGTCACAGAGACATCGGGCAGTGGCGAAGCACTTCAGTGTATTGAAGGCTAAAGGGTATAGATATAAATAAAAGAAACGGTTATAGCAGCCGTTTCTTTTATTTTACTCAATATCTGTGAGATACTTTTTAGGATGAGCATTTTGTTAACAGTCTATTTATTTGTACTTGGGCTTATATTGGGCAGCTTTATTAACGCATGGGTGTGGCGCTTGCGCCAACTGCTCAATGACGATGGCGACCCAAAAAAGCTCTCTGCCACAAAACGTAAAGAACTGTCTATACTGCATGGCCGTAGCATGTGCCCAAGTTGCAAGCACGCCCTTGCTGCCAAAGACTTAGTGCCGGTATTTAGCTGGTTACTTTTAAAAGGCAAGTGCCGCTACTGCCATGCGCCAATTAGTGCCCAGTATCCGCTTGTAGAGCTTATAACGGCAGTAGTATTTGCTTTGTCTTATATCTTTTGGCCCATTAGTACAGCGCAGTATGGCTGGGTACTGCTTGCTGGCTGGCTTGTTACCCTAGTATTTTTGCTCGTGCTGGCGATATACGATGCAAAATGGTACATTTTGCCATCTAAACTTATTTACCTAGGTATTATTACGTACGGCGCAAGTTTGCTGTTTTATGCAGTGCTTAGCGGTGTAACTAGCACACTGGTTAATGCAATTGCTGCAGGTGTGCTTTATTTAGCTGGTTTTTTTGCGCTTTTTTATGTGTCATATATTGTGCAACAACATAAAACCGGTGCAAAAGCGTGGCTTGGCTTTGGCGATGTACGCTTGGCGTTTTTACTTGGGCTTATAGCTGGGTCGCCCCTAAACGTTTTTATTGCAGTATTTTTAGCTAGCTTAGTAGGTTTGGCAGTAGCAATACCGGGGATCGTATCTAAAAAACTCAGTGTCACGTCGCACATACCGTTTGGCCCGTTTTTAATATTGGGCGCTAGTTTAGCCTTATTTTTTGGTGATAGTCTAAGCAGCTGGTACAGCACCGTACTTTTAGGCCTATAACAGTGCTACCAGCTCTGTTGCAAAAATTGTGCTTATGGTATAATGCAGGGTAATGAAACTAATAAAAAAACAAACAGGCTACACCATACTAGAAACGCTTATCGTGTTAACAGTTACGGGTGTGCTTTTCACGACTACCGCCCTACTTATACAGGGGCAGGTAGAAAAAACACGTTACCAAGATAGCATGCGCCAAATACAGCAGACTGTTCAACAAGCAATAAAAGATACAGAAAACGGTTACTTTCCGGGTGCCACGGGGAATGATACGGCTGGAACGGTGCTCGCAGGCAAACGCATTTATTTTTGTACTGATGCTCCAGACCCGAACGATGATGAAAATTCTAGACAACCATGTACAGCTGGAAAAAGCATGATAAGAGTAGAAAACATATATGCAGACTCCGGGGGTTCGCTAGACACAGACGTAGAGCTTAGCAATGGCAAAGAAACGTACATAACATACCCGGGGAGCATTAACTACAAATATCACCACAAATCTAATGGTACATACCCAAGAGAATCAACAGGCTTTGCAGTGATGTTTAAGAATTTTTCAACCACTGATTATGGCTCGCAAACAACAAGCCTTTACGAGGCTTATATAGATGACAATAATATAACAACGCGCTCAGAAGATGAATGGACAAAAGACCGTACTCCACTTTACTGGAATCAGGGTAAACGTATTTGTTTTGACGGGTATAAAAAAGGTAGCCTAATTATTGGCCGTAACGGTAGTACAAACGTAGAAATGAATTTGGATGATCCAGAATGTATTCACTAAAAAGACATAAATCACAAAAACTTATAGATCATTCTGGTGATACGATAGTTGAAGTACTTATTGCTATTACCGTTCTTAGTTTTGCTCTCGGGTTAAGTTTTGCCACTGTTAGCAGAAGCAATGCTGGTTTACAGGCGAATAAAGAACAGTACCAAGCGCAACAACTGGCAAATCAACAGGTAGAATACATACGTGCTTCTGACGCTGGCTCTAACGGTGGTTCGACTAGAAATGATTTTGCAAGTGGGTCATTTACTTGTCTTAAAAATGTCGCGGGTAAGCTAGAGGTCCAAGCAGATTGTAAAGATATTAGCATGGGTGGTGCAAATATATATGCAATTGAAATATCTTGTGTAGATCAGGCAACAAAAGCTATAGGTGCAATTTGTAGTACGAACAAAACAACGAATTCTGTATACTCTATTGTTGTTACATGGGCTAATGTCAAAGGTACGCAGTCTAAACTGGAGTTACAATATGCCATGTAGTAAAAAAGGTTTTACAATAGTTGAGCTTATGATAGCTATGCTAGTATTTGGCGTTGCGTCATTACTGGTTACTGCAGCCGTAATAGGTATGTCACGTCAATATCAGAAAGGTTCATATACAGCACAATTAAACGATGCGTCGCGTAGTATTCACCAAGATATATTTAATGCCGTTGCATATGTTAATAAAGATGCAGTGACCAACATGAAAACAGAAGATTCTGTAACATATTTTTGTATTGGAAATGTAATGTATTATTGGTCATTACCAGATGGTAATACCATAAATAATGGATTGTTTAAAAGGCAACTAAGCGATGCAGCCTGCGAACGTGGCCAAGCAAATGGTGGTACAAATTTACTACCGCGCAATGGATTTGTCAGTCAATTTACCATTACACAACCATCAGCAGATCTTGGTGTATTTGATATAACTACTCGTTTTAACGTAGGCACATATGATATGTATAAAAATAATTCGTATACCGAATGCTTACCTACATTGCGTGGCGGTGATTTTTGTACAATAGTAAATTATAATAGTAGTGTGAAACCGAGGATACAATAAATGGGATATATAAAAATGCAAATGAATAAAAAGCCTATTAATTTTAATCAATCTGGGGCATCAGCAATAATGTTTGCTTTGTTCTTTATTATGATAATATCGCTTATATCGGTTGGTTTTGCAACGCTGTCGAGACGCGATCAACGGGCGACAATAGATAAAACACTATCATCACAAGCTCAACTGGCAGCTGAGTCTGGTATAAATGCAGCTAACACATACATATCGGAAAAAGTGAAAAGCGGTAGTTTGGGTGCTTCTAACCCAGGTAGTGTAAAAAACGGGTGTGAAGAAGTTGGTAACTTTAAATATCCAGTTTTTTCTGAAGGTGTACGCATCACTTGCGTGACATGGGATGCCAAACCTGAAGAAGCAGTTAAGACACTGTCGCCGTATGACGGGTGGAGTTTTACCACAACAAATTTTACAGGTAAAGACCTTATTTCTTGGAAGGTGGACGCATTTGCCGACAGTATGAGTGCATATGATGGGGCCATTGGTCGTACGAATTTGAAACCTGTGCAACCAGGCAAATTACCCATACTGAAAGTTGCTAGTGTATCAACTGCAGATATAACCAATACAGCACAACCAAAAATAGAAGTTTATTACCTTATACCAGCTTCTAAGGCGGGTGAAAATATTGCTCCAACGCCAATAAATTTAGAGGATGGACCTACTAACAATAGAGGTAATGCGGCTGCATTTAACGTGACTTGCTCAGCCAACGGTGAATGTAAAGCAGATCTGAATGGCTACGCAAATGCTTCTTCGTTGCCTAATTCTAGGTTATATTATTTTCAGATTATAGGTGATCAATCCGCTACACTGAAGTACCAAGCATTGAGCGGTGCCGTACCTGTCAAACTAGACAACATACAGACAAAAATTGACGTAAATGCTATCGCGCAAGACCAATCTAAAAGACTAATTAGCTATATCTCAACATCTCCAGGGTCAAATAGCACGTGGCAACCATATTTTGGAGCATTAGCTGATAGTTTGTGTAAAGACATCAAAGTAGATGGCGCTAATAACTTTAACATATCAGGTGGTGGCGCTTGTCCTGCGCCGTAATTAGGCTTTATTATGGAACTTTTCGTGGACAGCTCTTAGGTGTGGGTCGGTAACGTGGGTATAAATTTGGGTGGTAGCAATGTTACTATGGCCAAGCATGGCTTGCACGCTTCGTATATCGGCACCGTTCATGAGTAAGTCGGTAGCAAAGCTATGCCGCAAGCTGTGCGGGCTCACATGCTTGGTAATGCCCGCTAGCAGGGCGTAGCGCGCCACCATACGCTGAATACTGCGTGGTGTGAGCCGACGGTAGTTACCAGTTGTGTTGGTTGCTGCTTTGCCCCCATAGCTAATAAACAGGGCAGGTAATGCATCTTCACGCGTATCTATATAAAGTTGCACCCAATCAGCCGCTTGCTGGCTTATAAACACTGGGCGATCTTTTTGGCCTTTACCACGTACGGTAAATTCACGGCGCTTTAAGTTTATGTGCGCTGTATCTAGACTCACTAGTTCAGAAACGCGCAAACCGCTAGAATACAGTAATTCTAATATCGCTCTATCGCGCAAACCAGCTATTTCTTGTGTGTTGGGTTGCTCTAGCAACCGTTCTAACTCGTCTTTGTCTAAAAAGGTAACTTTTGTGCGCGCTACTTTAGCGAGCTCTATTTGGTCGGCGCTCATCGCTGCAATATCACGTTTATGGCAGTATTTTAAAAAGTTGCGCAGGGCAATTAGGTGATAATTTTGTGTCGCCTTACCAAGCTCGTCAGACCTATCAGAGCCAAGGTCATTTAGCCACAGGCGCCATTTTCGTATTAAATCAGGCGTTACTTCATCTATTGTTACGTCACCTGCAAAATCAACCAAACGCGTTAGGTAGTGGCTATAGTTGGCAATTGTTTTTTTTGAACGGCCACGCTCTATAGCCATATATTCTAAATAATCCCCAATGAGCGTTTCTAAATCCATACTTATATTGTACGACATTCCCCCCATCCCTCAAAAACACATATATTTACGACGGTCGTGTATAATATATGTATTATGAAGAATAAGAAATATACGAACATAAAAAAGATTACCAATATAACAATGCGCGCTTTTGTTAAAACAGCTGGTGCTGCAGGAGCGGCGGGTATTATTGTTGTAGCGCCTAATGCGACACAGGCTATTACGTTGGTTGCTAAGAAGCTCAACAAAAAACAGCCCAAACGATTTAGTGAACAAGTAAAAAATAGCGGTTATTTTAGTGTTCAAAAAATAGATGACAATAGGTATGCAATAACGCTTACACCAAAAGGGCAAAGTATAAATACCAAGGTGCTATTTGAAGATTACAAAATCCCTATTAATGGAGCTTGGGACAATAAATGGCATTTATTAATGTTCGATATTCCTGAACAATATAGATTAGTGCGGGATACGCTACGCTATAAAATTGAATCTTTAGGGATGGTATTAATTCAAAATAGCGTATACGTCTACCCATACGATATTAGCGAATTTGTAGCTATGGTGCACACAAACTACCCATTTGCGAGTAAACACATTATTAGTGCAGAAGTTACGCACCTAGACGGCCAAAACCAGCTCATACAAAAATTTAAATCTATATTATAATTACACATATATTTACGACGGTCGGCGTAAATATATGTGTAATGGGGTTGGTGTGTGACTTGGGATGTATGGGGTAGTGTGGTAGCATAAGTGCTAACAAGATGAGCTATTTAGATGCAATTATTTTGGGGTTAGTTCAAGGACTAACAGAGTTTATTCCGGTCTCAAGTTCGGGGCATCTTGTGATATTTAACTACTTGCTTGGTACACCCGAATCTTTTGCGTTTGACGTACTACTAAACATAGGTACGCTCAGTGCGCTTATATTGTTTTATCGCAAACGTATCAAAGAATTGATCATACGAACATTCGTTGGTAAAGAATGGGCCCTCCTGAGTAAATTGCTGGCTGCAACTATCCCGGCTTTTGCGATTGGTCTGTCGTTTGGTAATCAAATAAAAGCGCTCAATAATATGGTGTGGGTCGTTGTTATAATGCTGGTTCTAGTAGGTATTTTGATGATTATATACGGTAAGCCTAACCCAGAATCAGACGATAGTCCGCTAGAAAGTTCGGTTACGTGGCCAGTGGCACTACGGGTTGGCTTTGCGCAGGCTATAGCACTTATACCTGGCACGTCACGTAGTGGTATAACAATTCTGACAGGTTTACGGAGTAATCTTAGCGCCGCCCGGGCTGCCGAATTTAGCTTTATGTTAGCGATACCCACAATAGCTGGTGCTACTACTAAAGTAATGCTTCTAGACGGTGGCTGGTCATACGTGTCGTCTAATGTTGGTGTTGTGCTTGTTGGTAACATTGTTTCGTTTGCGAGTGGCCTATTTGCTATAGGCTTTTTACTTAAGTTACTTAGTACGCGGGGTTTGCGAGATTTTGGTTGGTACCGTATTGGTTTAGCGGCAGTCTTATCAGTATTGCTTGTGACTGGTATTATATAGACAAGCAAATGAAAGGATAGATATGGAACGAACACTCATAATATTAAAGCCGGATACAATAAAACGAGCCATTGCGGGCGAAATCTTAACACGATTTGAAAAAGCAGGCTTAAAAATAATTGGCCTTAAAATGATGACTCCAAGCCAAGACCTTGTAACGAAGCATTACCCTGACGCACTTGTGCCTATTGTTGGTAATAAAACAAAAAAAGACTGGGATAATTACGGTATAGATTATAAAGAAACTGCCGAAGAAATTGGTGAAATGATTGTGACAGCAACCAGAGAATTTATGAGGAGCTCGCCAGTTATTGCAGCCGTGCTCGAAGGCGGCCATGCGGTAGAGGTTGTTAGAAAAATGGTTGGCAGTACCGGTCCAAAAGATTCTGCTCCAGGAACAATCAGGGGCGATTATGCTCATTTAAGTCTAGGGAGGGCATCGTTAAAAAAGAAAGGTGCTGCTAATTTAATACATGCTTCTGGGACTGTAGAAGAAGCAGAAAAAGAAATTGCCATGTGGTTTGACGATAGTGAACTATTTGAATACGAAACCGTTCACGAAGTGTTAACCCGAGTGTAGGTAAAAAATAGTTTGTAAGTTACATTTATACGTACGCTAGACACAAACGAAAGTTATGATTACAAAATACCTCGCCATAGAGCGAGGTATTTTGTAATGGTGACCTGGGAGGGAATCGAACCCCCAACACCCACCTTAGGACGGTGGTGTTCTATCCATTGAACTACCAGGCCATAACTCCTTATATATACTATACCAGGCACAAAAAAGTACAAAACCGTAGTAAAATAGCTATAGCACTATGCCACAAAAATATTTTGCAGACCAATTTGACGACGAAGAAATGCTTTACATGTTTAGAAAGCACCCTATAGTGATGCGTAAAGCGCTTATTTTTAGTTCATTGTTTTTACTCGCAGGTGTCTTGCCATCACTTATTTGGCCTACGTTTCAAGTATTCTTTGGTGGCTTAGCAATTGGCCTTTTACTATTTGTATGTACATTATTTTATTCATGGATAGGCTGGTACTTTACGGTATATATAGTTACAGACCAACGGTTTATTCAGATTAGCCAAAAAGGCTTATGGAACCGCAGCGTTGTTGATATTGGTATAAATAAAATTCAAACAGTATCGTACCAAGTAAAAGGCCTAGAGCAATCTTTGCTTGGATTTGGTACAATAGTAATACAGACATATGTTGGCGAGCTCGTTATACACCACGTACATCACCCAAGAGCAATCCAGAAACGTCTGACACACATCTTGCGAGAATTAGGGGTGACAACAGCAGTTCCTGCAAGTAACGAATAGTGAATGAAAGATAGTAAAAAATCATCAATACCAGGCAGCAAACGCGCCCGACGTTTTTTAACGCCGCGGGTTCGTAAAAAGCAAGCGCGATCTGTAACAGACGACGCTATTCCTCGTATTACCAACGATACCGTGAGCAAACACAGAGAAGAAGTCATTTCTGGTGCCAAAAAATACATCTACCCCTTGCAGCATTCGCGACATCGAATTGTTATAGTATCTGTTAGTATTTTGGTAGCTCTTATTGTAGGCTTTGCCACGTACACCATTCTTAGTTTGTATAAATTTCAATCTACTTCTGCATTTGCCTATCAGATTACTAAAGTGGTACCGCTACCATTTGCAAAAGTTGATGGTACGTATGTTCCGTATGAGGAATATTTATTTGAACTTCGCCATCTGATTCACTTTTTTGAAGAAAAAGGTGGGGTAGACTTTACCAGTGAACAAGGTGCCCAGCAATTACAAGAAGAAAAGAAAAAAATACGCGATCTTATCATTAATAATACGTACGCCGAAAAGATAGCAAGAGAAAAAGGTATTACTGTCAGCGAAGATGAAGTCAACTCTCAGATTGATACTCTTAAAAAACTTGGGCTACTAGGCAGTGAGCAGCAAGTATTCGAAGAAGTCTTACGCTCTAATTATGATTGGAGTATTGCTGATTTTAGACGTAGTATTAAGCAACAATTACTTAATGCCAAGGTTGTACAAGCACTTGATCCATCTGTACGGGCCAAGGCAGATACAGTATTAGCAGAGATCTCTGCAGGTAAGGATTTTGCCACTGCCGCACAGGAGTCCTCAGATGATATTGGCACGAAAGAAAATGGTGGCAATTTGGGTATAGTTGATGCAAATAAAGCTTATTTACCACAAGAATACGAAGCTCTTACCGCTATGCAGCCGGGCGATGTTTCAGGGGTGATAGTATTAGATAATGGCTTAGCTATCGTCAAGCACCTTGGCTTTGAGGGCGAAAAAATCAAAGCTGCACATATTGTATTTAAGTATAAAGAGTTGGCAGAATACCTTAATGATTACAAAGCTCAAAAACCAGCGACTGTTTACGTAAAAATAGATTAATATACTTTCTAGCAACAGTATGTTTTTAGCGAACGTTTAGACGGGGTAGCAAATATACTAAAGAGTGTTCAGCTAACAAGTTCTTCAATCGCGTCGTTTGCATACAAGTAATTGTGGAGCATGGTGCTATTAAAAGTATCCAACAATTGCCTGTAGTGTAGGCGAGCGTGTCAATAAAAAAAGCCCCAACAAAGGTTGAGACTATTTTCTTGGCGGGCCCGACCGGATTCGAACCGGCGATCTCCTCCGTGACAGGGAGGCATGTTAGGCCTCTACACCACGAGCCCATGGTTTTGGCACTAAAATAGCACAACCTATGGTAACAGAGACAAGCGTATTTTGCAACGTGGCAGTCGTGTCCATTGGCATTTAGCCCATAGCTGGCTCGTACCCTTGCTATGGCAACTATTCATACTCTTTTTCTATGATTGGCTCGGCAGGGTATGGTTTACTATACTAGTACTGATATAACAATATTGTATCAAAGGGAACAGACATTCTTGTTCGCGATGCGATGCGTGTATATTATTAAAATGTGTAAAAATGCACGTTGCAGGCATGCTGCACAGGGTATGCTACAAAAACAGGGGTAGATTTAGTACACTAGTAATGGTAACGGCATGTGCCACCTTAGCTCAGCTGGTAGAGCAACGCACTCGTAACGCGTAGGTCAGCGGTTCGACTCCGCTAGGTGGCTCCAGCGGGTGTCGTATAACGGCTATTATGCAGCCTTCCCAAGGCTGAAACGCGGGTTCGACTCCCGCCACCCGCACCAACTAACCCATAACAGTACACTATCAATAAACGAGCACTCTTTTTGTTCTCTGTGTACCTATGGATGTAATGTATAATAGTACTGATGTTCACAAAAAAATACTTTCAAGATAGACCAATCTTATTTTTAAATATAGCTATTGTTGCAACTGCGTTATTAAACGTCATTGCCTCGGTCATACGTATAGATACGAGCAAGTCCGTTGCCATTGTAAGGTACCAAGCAGCCGAATTATTAACAGGGTATAGCAGAGCAGATACCTCGGAATTGTACAGTTTTGCGATTGCATCAGTATTTTTTGCAGCCGTTGCTATTATACTAAGCGCTAAATTCTTTACTCAAAAAAGGCTCATGAGCGTCTTGTTGTTATCACTAACGCTTATTGTGCTTGTTATGTTGTTTGTGGTGAGTAACGCAATTTATAACCTACGCTAATGAAAAACATAGAGATTCCTTTAGTCTCTGAGCGCGGTAAGATATATCGGTTATTTGAAATGGTACCTGGTGTGCTGACGTGGCTGACTTTATCGTTACCATTTGTATTGAGTTTTATTGCACCGATACTGGCTGCGTATTTTATCGTCGCTTATTTGTTAATGTGGTTCTTTAAAACATTTTTTATGAATGTTCGTATGGCGCAGGGTTACAAGAAACTTCAGCAGAGTACGTCTCTAGATTGGTATAGCCATGCCCAAGAGCTCGATAATCCTGAACCAGCATTCTTACGGTATCCAGAGGGAATTTCACCGCAGTGGCACTATCGCAATATGATACGTCATCAGGCTCGAAAAGGTGATCGTGCTCGGCTGAGTGAACTATACCAAGCAGTGATTATCGCTGTTTATAACGAATCGCCAGAAGTCGTAGAACCAACAATCTTAAGTGTGGCGAGTAGCAATTTTCCTCTAGATAAAATGGTGGTAATACTTGCAGTAGAAGAGCGTGGTGGAGCAGAAGTGCGTAAAAATATGCAAGCGCTAGTTGTAAAACATAAAAAACTGTTCAAACATTTAGAAATGGTCGTGCATCCAAAAGATATTCCTCATGAGGTTATCGGTAAGGGTGGCAATATCACGTATGCTGGGCGCAGAGTAGATGATTACTTTAAACAACAAAACATTCCGGCTCGCAATGTGATCGTTACGACATTAGATTCTGATAATAGGCCACATCATCAATATTTTGCCGCAGTTTCATATGCCTATTTAGCGTGTCCAGACCCCATTCACGCATCGTTCCAACCTATATCTATTTTTACGAACAATATATGGGATGTGCCTGCGCCAATGCGTGTTATCGCAACTGGTAATTCATTTTGGAATATTGTTTTAGGGCTACGGCCACACATGATTCGCAACTTTGCATCACATTCGCAGACGCTAAAGACACTACAAGACACAGATTTTTGGAGTACACGTACGATTGTAGAGGACGGCCATCAATTCTGGCGAACATACTTTGCCTATAACGGCCAGCACGAGGTTCACCCTATGCTGGTGCCTATATATCAAGATGCCGTGCTAGATGTTACGTATCGCAAAACACTCAAAGCACAGTTTATACAAATTCGCCGATGGGCCTGGGGTGCTTCAGACATAGCGTATGTACTTAACGCTGGCTGGAGAAGAAAAAATTCCGTCCCTAAAGTAGACTTGTTATTTAAAACCGCCAGATTAATAGAAGGGCACCTTTCGTGGGCAACTGCGCCCCTGCTACTGCTGTTAGGAGCGTTTGTACCACTGTATATTGCACCAGAGGCAGGCGATAGTTATATTGCGAACCAACTGCCTGTCATCGCTAGTTATATCCAACGTATAGCTATGGCAGGGCTCTTTCTAAGTATTTACCTTAGCATTAGGTTACTACCACCTAAACCACCACGTTATAAGGCTCACCACTGGATACCAATGTTATTACAATGGGTTCTCTTACCGCTAACTACGATTATCTACAGTAGTTTTGCAGCGCTGTATTCTCAAACAAGGCTGATGTTTGGTAAATACCTTGGCAAATTTGATGTCACCACAAAGGCTATTAAGAAGTAATCACGCAAAATCGTAGGTTACTGAAGCATCTTGCGTATATCTCTAGATAAATTAGTCGGAGCCTGAAATGACAAGTATTTTACAGCGCTTGCTGCATCGTAGTGTTTTAGAACTAAACTAGCTACAGATGATATATCTTTGCTTAAAATTGTAGTTTGTATAGGTTTTTGTTTTAAGATACGCGAAATGATAGTAGTTGTTAACTCACTGGCAGCTTGCGTGCTCCCTTGGCGATGTTCGGTGGCCTTTGCAATACTTAGGAGTAGTTTATCCTTCTGGAACGCCTGGAGCGCTCCTGAGCGTTTCTTTACCACCAAGGCAGTAGAATAGTCGTATTCCTCAAATGTAGTCGTTATAGCGCCGCAATGAGTGCATAACCGTCTTCGCCAGACAACAGCGTTTTTTTTCTTATAGCGCGAGTTAGCAACAATAGTTTTATGACCACAATATATACAAACCATGTCATTATATTGACATTATGCTGTTAAAAACGCTAGTGGATAAGTGCCTATAAATGTGGGGATATAAATAATACCCCAGTCATGTGACTGGGGTATTAAGCTTGGTTTCGAACTGAATCTAATTGGTGTTTTGTGTGGCCATACGACGTGATCGTCGAATTCTGTTGATGAACACCTTAGATGAGTGCAGTTCTTCGTAGAATAGCTGAAAGCTTTCTAACGGTGAATTGTTACTCAAGCTAAACGCCTCGTTTAACGTAACCATTATAGCAGGGTGGTATACTTATGTCAATACATATACAACGAGTAATTTACTATTATCTAAAAACTTAAACATATATGATATAAAACAATATATAAGAGTAGGTATAAAAAACAGCCTTGATGGCTGCTTGTGTATAGGTATAAGTACGTAAAAAATGTTTCAAGACCGTAACTGCGCACTATTTTTTTAAGATGTAATTATATGGTGGGTCCTAGAGGATTCGAACCTCTGACCTCTTCCACGTCAAGGAAGCGCTCTAGCCAACTGAGCTAAGGACCCAACTAAGCGAATGGTACAAGGCATCTAATTGTTAACCAAGTGCATTACTTAAAACGATACTGGTATCGCTTAAACACTTTTGGCGTAAGTACCACACTCATTGTTATGTGCGCACAATAGGTTGCACATAACACTTGTGAGTATAACAATAACACCTCTCGGCACGCAAGTATCCACATCTGTGGATAAGCTAACAAAATGATACTAGTAAAAAAAGGCTAGCCTGTATATACTACTACGTACAGGTGAAGTTTTATCAGGTGTGTTGACGCCGAACGATCGGCTACGATGGGTACACATCTATTCATCGCTAGCGATGTTGTCTTATAACCTTTAAAAGGTTGCTGCGAGGTAAGATAACATCGCTTTTTTAGTACAGAGGTGTTAGTTATGGAGTACAATATACAAGAAGGCAAGTGAAAAGGTAAGGATTTTACGACATGACTGATCAAAAACTACACGCAATGCGCCATAGTTTGGCACACATAATGGCAGACGCCGTAGGACAGCTTTGGCCTCATGCTAAATTTGGCGTCGGACCAGTAATAGAAAATGGTTTTTATTATGATATCGATTTAGGCAATACGACAATTTCTGAAGATGATTTTTCAAAAATAGAAAAGAAAATGAAAGAGATTATCAAGAGCAACGTTTCATTTGTCAAAACAGAAAAATCTATTCAAGATGCTATTGTGTGGGCGGAGCAATCAGACCAACCATACAAGGTAGAGTTATTGAATGATCTTAAGCGGTCTGGCACGACAAGTGCAAAAGACATAGACACAGAAGAACTCGGCTTGCCATCACAAGGTACGAGCAAAGTAGAAACAGTATCTTTTTACACTAGTGGTAGTTTTACAGATTTGTGCCGAGGTCCACACGTAGAGAGCACGAAGGACATTGGTGCTTTTAAACTGATGCGTGTAGCGGGCGCGTATTGGAGGGGGAAAGAGAATAATCCTCAGATGCAGCGCCTCTATGGGGTAGCATTTGGGTCAAAACAAGAACTAGACGAATATTTACAAATGCTTGAAGAAGCGAAAAAACGAGATCATCGCAAACTCGGCCAAGAGTTAGATTTGTTTACCTTTTCAGATCTCGTTGGCCCTGGTTTACCCTTGTATACTCCTAACGGGGCCGTATTAATTGAAGAATTGCGAAATGCTTTAAATGAAATCGGTAGACAATATGGTATGAGGCAAGTGTCTATACCGCATATTGCTAAGATAGAACTATATGAAACATCTGGGCATGCTCAGAAATTTAGCGGTGAATTATTTCATGTAAAGAGTCATTATGAACAAGATTTTGTTTTAAAGCCTGTAAACTGTCCGCACCATACCCAGATATACGCTGGACACCCTAGAAGCTACAGAGATTTGCCACTGCGCTACGTTGAGCAGACTATGCAATATCGGGACGAAAAGCCAGGCCAGCTCGGCGGGCTTCAAAGAACAAGAGGTTTTACGGTAGATGATGGACACACATTTTGTCGTGCTGATCAAATCAAGGAAGAAGCTTCTATCATCGTTGAAATCATCCGTGATTTTTATGAATCTCTTGGGTTGTGGGGTAATCATTGGGTGTCACTTTCGGTTAGGGATTATGCTAACCCAGATGCGTACATTGGGGATACAGCGGACTGGGAAGTTGCAGAGCAAATGTTACAAGAGGTATCAGACATCCATGGATTAGGTGCTAAAAAAATGGAAGGAGAAGCTGCAATATATGGTCCTAAACTAGACTTTATGTTTAAAGATGCGCTAGGCCGTGAAACGCAGCTCGCGACCATTCAGCTAGACTTTGCTATGCCCAAACGCTTTGGGCTAACGTATGTTAATGAAGATGGCAAAGACGCTATCCCAGTAATGATACATCGTGCAATTCTCGGTTCGTTTGAGCGGTTTATTATGCTCCTTATAGAGCACTATGCTGGCAGATTTCCAGTTTGGCTGGCCCCAGAACAGGTTCGTTTTATAACGGTTAATCAAACAACTCCGGTAGTACAAGTGGCAGAGAAAGCTCATGAAAAAGCAAAACAGCTTGGTTTACGCACCAGTGTAGATAATGCAAATGACTCCGTAGGAAAAAAGATACGTAATGCTGAAAAGATGAAGATACCATACACAATTGTTATTGGTGAAAAAGAAGTCGAAAGTGGTGAAACAACACCGCGTATTCGTAATGACATAGAAGTACAGCTGGAGCATCCGATAAAAATTGATAATTTCTTAAAAACAGTAGCCAACGAAGCAAAAACACGAACCACTAAAACGACATTATAGCGAACCATGCAACCGAGGAGTGATTTTACAAAAGCTGTGTATGCAGAAATAGCCAAAGTACCAGCAGGCTCTGTTATTTCGTATAGCCAACTTGCTGTTTGGTGTGGTCACCCAGGGGCTGCTCGGGTGGTGGGCCAAATTGCGCATTTTGGCGATCCTCTTTTGCCTTGGCATCGCTTGGTATACGCTGACGGTAGATTGGCACATGGGTATGTACCAGGTGGTCCAACTCAACAAAAGCAGCTACTTATTGCAGAGGGAGTGCGGTTTTCAAACGATAAAGTCATCATGAAAGAATATCAACTGTAATGCATCACATTGTGATTGTTGGACCAACAGCGAGTGGTAAAACAGCTTTATCGTTACGATTAGCTACACTCTTGAACGGAGAAATAATCTGCGCAGATTCGCGAACAGTATATAAAGGTATGGATATCGGAACTGCTAAACCTACAGCGCAAGATCAAGCTTTGGTGAAGCATCACTGTATAGATTTAGTGTATCCAAACGAACCATTTACTGTAGCCGATTTTGTTATAGCTGCAAAGCAGGCAGAGCATACAATACGACACAGTAGCAAGATACCAATAACAGTCGGTGGAAGTGGATTGTTTATTGACGGCTTTATATATGATTACTCGTTTGTGGCCCCAAATCCTGACGTACGAAAAACCTATCAGTCATGGAGTGTTACACAGTTACAGCAAGAAATTATAAAGAGGAACATCGCACTACCAGTAAATAGTAAAAACAAACGCCACTTAACGCTTGCACTAGAACGAGCTAATAGACCTACTCCCACTAAAAAAGCTTTGCCTAAAGACACAATGATTATTGGTATTGCCCCAGAAAAAGACGTATTGCTTGGTAATATAGAGCAAAGGGCCCATCAAATGATACAAGAAGGGGTGCTAGAAGAAGTTAGTCACATGTATAAAACATATAATACGTCACCAGCTTTATTGGGAGGAGTGTATCGTACTGTCCAGCCTTACTTAAGGGGCGAACAATCCATAGACGCTACTCTTCAATCAATCATTACGTATGACAAAAAGCTAGCCAAGCGACAATTAACGTGGTTTAAACGTAACCCAGATAT
The DNA here is from genome assembly GCA_020631975.1 of Candidatus Nomurabacteria bacterium. Taxonomy (NCBI): domain Bacteria; phylum Candidatus Nomuraibacteriota; species Candidatus Nomurabacteria bacterium. The sequence goes on along the minus strand of JACKGO010000002.1, from coordinate 93,044 downwards.
TACTTGGTTCACCAGCCCTCAAGAAGCATTAGAGTGGTTCATGAACCATAAGCAAGGTACACTGTAAAGTATGCGATTAATTAGTTTATGGATTGGTAAGAGTGTTCTGCTTGGTCTTAGGCTACTCAATAAAAGAGGTGCAGCCTTGCCTGGACTCGTAGTAGAAAAAATATATCCTAACTTTTTGTCTAAAATGTTGCAGACGTTACCAGAAGGGGTTGTCGTTATTAGTGGCACCAATGGTAAAACTACCACAACAAAAATGTTATCTGCAGTCCTAAAAGGCACTGGTAAAAAAGTGCTCACAAACCCAACAGGCAGCAATTTTACGAGAGGCGTCGTGGCGGCGATTATTGCCGATGCTTCATGGGGTGGTAGGCTGCGGCAGGACATAGCAATTATAGAGCTCGACGAAGCGTATGCATCAAAGTTTGTTGAACATATTTCACCACGGATGAGTGTAATATTAAATGTTATGCGCGATCAAATGGATCGTTTTGGCGAGATAGATCACACAGCTCGGCTCTTACAAAACGTAGTAAGTAAAACTACAGATGTCGTGATTTTAAACCGAGACGATAGTCGTGTCTATGCAATGCGAAATCAAACAAAGTCTCAGAGTATGTTTTTTGGTGTGTCCCATGACTTACGGGCAATTTATAGAAATGATGACGAATTACATGGTGATATAAGTAACACTAACACTAACGCCACAGTAGAACTATTAGGGGTGAATGATGACAAAATTGTCGTTAAAATCGAAGAGGTTAAGTATGACATTAGATTGTCGCTGTACGGTACATATAACGCACAAAACGCTTGTGCGGTTATTGCCACCAGCTTGGCACTTGGATTACATCCTTCTGATATAGTACATAATATTACGAACGTGACACCCGCATTCGGTAGGGGTGAACGTATATATATTGGTGAAAAACGAATAATCTTGCAACTTGTAAAAAATCCTGGTGGATTTAGACACGCACTTATCGGGGCTACAACAGTGAAGGATGATCATACGATGGTAGCCATCAATGATGATTATCCAGACGGTAGAGACGTATCATGGTTGTGGGATGTAGATTTTTCAGCACTACAAGGTAAGAGTATAAGTACTGCTGGCATGCGTGCAGCTGATATGGCGCTACGATTGCAGTATGACGAAATACCAGTAGAGGATTATGAGCAAAATCTTAATACTGCGTTAAAGCAAGCTATTCTCAAAGTTCCCGATGAAGGTACGCTGCATGTATATGCGACGTACACAGCAATGCTAAAATTACGGAGCTTACTCTCAACCATAACAGAGGTAGAAAAAGTATGAAAACAATCAATATTGTTCATTTGTATGCGAAAGAAATGAACATATATGGCGATAACGGCAACGTAGCCATACTACACAAGAGGCTACAGTGGCGAGGCATTCCAAGCAAAGTTATGCACATTAATGTAGGCGATACGCTACCAGTAGATAGTCATATTATTATTGGCGGTGGCGGGCAAGACGCTGGACAATCTGCTATAGCTGCAGATATGAAGAAGAAACAAAAAACACTTTTACGCATGAGGGATGATGGTGTTGTGATGCTAATGATATGTGGCATGTATCAGATGTTTGGACATTATTTTAAAACTACCGAGGGTGTCGTTATACCTGGGCTTGGCATACTTGATGCCTACACTGATGCAGGTAATAAGCGAATCATCGGCAACATTAGCACAAAATCTCATTGGGGCACATTAGTTGGCTACGAAAATCATAGCGGCAAGACGTATTTAGCTGAAGGTATCAAACAACTTGGTGTAACAAAAATAGGACAGGGCAATAACGGAGAAGACACGACTGAAGGTGCGCAACAAAACAATGTATACGGTTCTTATTTACATGGCCCGCTCTTGGCAAAAGCACCACAATTTGCTGATGCTTTATTAGAAAAAGCTGTCCAGAACATTGGTGTTCACAAGCTCTCGTCACTAGATGATTCTATAGCAGAAGCCGCCAAGCATGTCGCTTTACGTCGCCCTAGATAGTTCGGGTCTGTTGTTTTGTACCGTCTATTGATACAATATGATTATGATAGAACAATTGTTTGGCTCAAAGACACGTGTGAAGTTACTGGGATTATTTTACCAAAACCCAAACCGTTCTTTTTATGTGAGGGAAATAACACGTAAGATTGACGAACAAATCAACTCTGTACGTAGAGAATTAGCCAATCTACTTAGTATTGGCATAATTAGTTCAGATACGGCGAACAATAAACTATATTATGAAGTAAACCAGAAATTTGAACATTATGACTCTTTGTCAGAAATGTTTGGAGGCAAGCCAAAAACCAAGCGTAGTAAAAAGAAGCAACCAGAGACCGACGAATCAAAAAGCGAAGTTGCCAGTGAACCGATTGTAGAACAAATTGATACGTTTGCAGATGCTACCATTCAAAATATTGTTCGTGCAGGTAATGTGCGCTTACTCGTTTTTACGGGTCAGTTCACGCGTGATGAAACCGCCGATGCAGATATTATAGTTATTGGTGATATGAATATTCCTAACTTAGAGCACGCCATTACCGAACTAGAAAAGTCAGAAAAAAAAGAACTTAGATACTGCGTGTTTACACCAGAAGAATACATGTATCGCAAACAAGTAAATGATAGATTTTTAGCAAATATCTTAGTAGCGAAGAAAATCGTACATTTAGATAGAGATAATTATTTACAATAAAAAAAGGAGCATGTGATATGGAAATACGTTATTTTGGTGCGAACTGCGTAAAGCTAACAACGAAAAAAGCCTCAATTATAGTAGATGACACCAAGGACAAAGGTGCATATATAACGACTGCCAAAGACATTGCCATTCAAACAAATAAAGCACTATCTTATGGTGAAGGAGCTGTTTTTGAGATTCAATCACCTGGCGAATATGAAGTAAGTGAAGTGGCGGTGACAGGTATTGCCTCTACCTTACACCATGATCCTGATAAACAGAGCGTTATTTATTCGTTACACATAGATGGATTTTCTGTGGCAATTATAGGACATACTGAGGCTCAGCTAGATGAGGCTAAGTTAGAAAAACTTGGAGTTGTAGACGTTCTCATTATCCCTGTTGGTGGGCACGGTTATACACTAGATGCTGTCGAGGCAACAAAGCTGATTAAAGAAATAGAACCAAAAATTGTTATTCCCACACATTACGAAGACAGTAGTGTTACGTATGAAATGCCGCAGGCTCCTCTTGAAGAATTCTTGAAGACGTACGGAGCATCTGATACAGAGACGTTAGACGTCTTAAAGCTCAAAGACGCCATGTTTCCAGAAAAGACACAACTTGTTATTCTCAACAAGCAATAAGGTAATTTCGTAAGACAAAGAAAAAGGACTGCGGTTTACAGCAGTCCTTTTTTCTTGAGTGTACGCATGGCTTGCGTACTAATTTTTAGCTTAACCTTCTTGCCATCTACAACTACCGTTTTAGATTGCAAGTTTGGTTTCCATACTTTTTTAGTATGTCTCAGCGAAAAACTTACATTATTTCCGTATTGCTTACCTTTGCCGGTGATGTCACATACTTGCATAGTTATTACCTTTAATTAACAAAACTTCAACTGTTTATTGTACGTATTTTATCTCAAGAAGTCAAGGGGTGAGATTTGTTATACTAATACATATGCTTACAATTATCATTGTCGCCATACTTGCAATAGCAATATCAGTTATACTACACGAAGTCACTCATGGCTATGTCGCAAAATATTTAGGCGATAGTACTGCAGAAGATGAAGGGCGACTTACGCTCAACCCAGCGGTTCATATTCATCCATTTTTTACCCTCGCACTGCCTTTACTGTTGGCGATTTTGCAGCAACCGATTTTTGGCGCCGCCAAACCAGTTCCTGTGCAAGCGCATCGCCTAAAAGGAGAAGAATTTGGTATGGCGCTCGTTGCTGTGTCTGGTCCACTTGTAAACTTATGCTTGGCTGTAATAGGCGGGGTAATATTTTCGTTTTCTCATATTAGTGGAGGTCTTTGGGAGCTATGGTGGAGCTATTTTATACAAATTAATATAGGGTTCTTCTTATTTAATATGCTTCCGATACCTCCGCTTGATGGTTCTAGGGTTTTGTATGCATTTGCACCAGAACCATTGCAACGAGTTATGAATCAATTAGAGCAAGTAGGATTCTTGATAATTCTGGCGCTGATTCTTGTTGGTATGCCGTTTTTTGGTCCATTTCTCCAAACGATGTACGAGGGGCTTTATACTACACTTATCACACTGTAAATACGTAGCGAGAATACTATATCTGACGTATACTAGTAGTAGCCCTGTCATCAAGCATTGATTTCTGAATATAATGTTTAGGGGAGTCTAATATTCTCTATACCCGTGGGTATAGAATGAGGACACCCACTTGGTTTTCCAGCAGGAATCCAAACGGATGACAGGGTTTTTGGTACGTATCGGGGTGTGGCGCAGTTGGTAGTGAGAATTGCCTGTGGCAATTCGCAAGACCGGAAGCCTGGATCGCAAATGCGACCAAGCTGAGGTGGGGTCGCAACAAATTTGCATGCATAGCTTGCAAGTAAGATTGTGACCGTTGTGACCGTACGGCTGGGGTGAAACCCGCCGGTGGTGGGTTGCAAGGGAGCCAACTCAATCAAAACTTGTTTTGAATGATGTTGCGACGGGGTCGCCAAAGGTGACCGTGAGGCTCACGGCCCAGAGTTAATGCTATAATAATATCGATTATCGGGGTGTGGCGCAGTTGGTAGCGCGTACGGCTGGGGGCCGTGAGGTCGCAGGTTCAAGTCCTGTCACCCCGACCAGAAAATAATTAGTATTGATTAGCTGACAGGCTTTGAACCTGCGACCTACATATTAACGACGCAGCCTTACGGCAGTAGCCGTAAGTTCAAGTCCTGTCACCCCAAACATCTTAAGAACGATGAGTCATAATCACTTGATGTGACTATTACGTACTACTAATCCTTTAAGCCATACTGTTTATGTGAGATAATGCTTACGTAATGAAAACAATTAAACTCGATCATACATTTGCACAACAAGTGCTAGCCGGTACACGTCGTATAGTTTGGAAGATATTCGATGAAAAGCATCTTTCGGTTGGCGATGAAATACAATTTATTGAAAAAGTAGATCCAGACGATGAAGGTACATGGCATGCTATTGGTAACGGTACTATACAGAGCGTTACGGAAAAATGCATACGCGATATTACAGAAAAAGATTATAAAATAGACACAACAATTAGGAGCAAACAAGATATCATAGATAACTTTCGCGAACAGTATGGGCCCCTTGTTACACAAGATACACCCATCAAGATAGTCCAATTTAGCTTTATAGCAGCACAAAATAATAGTGTAAACGATGTAACAAAAGCAACAAAAATAACAGAGGTAAAGCTGTATACTGATGGTGGTTCTCGTGGTAACCCTGGCCCTTCGGCTCTTGGGTATGTTGTAAAAGATATTAATGATGAGCTACTAGAATCGGGCTCTAAGTACATTGGTCTCACAACGAATAATCAAGCAGAATACCAAGCTGTGCGTGCTGGGTTAGCGGCGTGTGCGCAATATACCAATGGTACGGTATCTGTATTCTTAGATAGTCAGTTAGTAGCAAATCAAATGAACGGAATATACAAAATTAAAAACAGGGAGTTGTGGCCAATACATCAAGCAATTAAGCAATTGTGTGAACATTCTTTCGATAGAGTGTCATTTACTTACATACCACGTGAATACAATAAAGAGGCTGATGCAATGGTGAACGAAGCCTTGGATGCGTTCGCGAATAGTAAGTAAGATGTACTATAATAGATGTAGCTAGATTGCCGGTCGGTCGCCTGCATTCAAAAAAATGCGGGAGGAAAGTCCGGGCAGTATAGGGCACAACAGTTGCTAACGGCAACCAAGAGTAATCTTAGGGAAAGTGCCACAGAAACGATACCGCCTAACTATGACAGCAATGCATACTAGGTAAGGGTGAAATGAGTGGGGTAAGAGCCCACAGCTTACTATGGTGACATAGTAGGAGGGTAAACCCTGTTGGCTGCAAGGATTGGGTAGTGCTTTTTAAGCTAGTGGCCCGCTATACCCAAGTCAACCCGCTTGAGATTCGTAGCAATACGATTCCTAGATAGATGATCGACGTATCACAGAACCCGGCTTATAGGCAATCTGGCTACACAAAAACCCATCATTTGTGATGGGTTTTTTAGGTGAAAGCTAGGCCTCAGTATGGTTAATTACTTAGATGCTTTTTTCACTATATCTGCAAATGCCGTAGGTTCGTTTACAGCAAGCTCTGATAAGATTTTTCTGTCTAATGTTATGTTAGTCTTTTTTAAAGAACTAATAAACGCGCTGTAGGTAGTGTTATTGAGTCTTGCTGCTGCATTGATTCGCGCATTCCATAACGTACGGAACGTACGTTTTTTGTTACGCCTATCACGGTACGAATACTGCATGGCTTTTATAACACCCTGTTTGCCCATGCGGTAGCTACGACGTCGCGAGTGCGTCATGCCTTTTGTGGCGGCACGTACCTTAAGATGCTTTTTATGTGAGGTTGCGCCTCGTTTAACTCTCATTGTTAGACTCCTAATTTTCGCTTAATATTTGTACGAGTTTTACCTGTCATTTCGCGCATACCGGCGTAGGTTCGCTTCCGAGATGCTGATTTCTTCTCTAAGAAGTGGTTCCCAAAGCTCTTCCGGGACATCACTTTACCAGTTTTGGTAATTTTTACCCGACTCTTTGTTCCACTATGGCTTTTTAACTTTGGCATGACTACTCCTTATGACTGCACTAATTTGTCTACCAGCGAATTGAGGTGGTTGATCAACAACTGCAATTTCACCAATAATGTTAATAATTTTATCCATTAACGCATACCCAATTTCTTTGTGAGCCAGCTCGCGACCACGAAAGATGACACTAATGCGTACTTTGTCTCCATCTTCTAGAAAAGAAACAACTTTCTTAAGCTTAACAGCAATATCGTGATCGCTAATTTTAAGCCCAAAGCGCATTTGTTTTAGATCGCCCGCTTTGGCGTTCTTCCTACTTTTTTGCAGCTGTTTCGTCTTTTGATAATTGTATTTACCCCAATCTATTATTTTTGCAACTGGTGGTGTCGCACCGGGGGAAATCTCTACCAAATCTAGTTCTGCTGCCTGAGCTGCCCGAAGAGCCTCTTGTTTAGACAGTACCCCTAATTGGTTTCCATCTTCATCTATAACTCGTAATTCGGTCGCTCTTATTGCCTCGTTGAGACGGGTGTGCTTGTTAATGTAATCTTCTCCTTTTTCAGATACTGACTATAACAGATTACGTCACTGGGGTCAACAATTTAGATTTATAATACCGTTTGTTTTGGTCTATATTGCAGCGCTTCGGTAATATGTGCCGTTGTTATCTCATTTGATTTCTCTAGGTCGGCAATCGTACGGGCTAACTTTACCGTCTTCATGTATGAACGTGCCGATATATCCATTTTTTGAGCGGCACTATTGAGAAATGATTCTGCATCTTTGTTAATATTCATCACACGCTTAAGTTCTTTATTAGAAAGCCGTGCGTTCGGGGCATCTGTGCGTTGTTTTTGTATCTTTCTGGCTGTGCTAACAATCACTTTTATGTCAGGAGATTCTTTAAGGCTAGTTTTCTTTAGTAAATTTTCGTGATCTACAGTAGACACAGTAAAATGCATGTCGATACGATCTAATATTGGTCCTGAAATCTTTTTTTGGTATCTGGCTATTTCGTGGGCGTTGCAGGTGCATGCTTTGGTGCTCCCATAATACCCACACGGACATGGATTGCTGGTTGCCATAAGTATAAAATCACTTGGGTATGTGGTACTAGATTGCGCCCGAGAGATTGTTACAACATTATCTTCTAGTGGCTGACGAAGAGCTTCTATAATAGACCGAGGGAATTCGGGCAGCTCATCTAAAAACAAAACCCCATTGTGCGCAAGACTTATTTCACCAGGGCGTAGCGTGTGCCCACCACCAATAATCGCAACATTACTAGAAGTATGATGTGGTGACCTAAGTGGTGGATGAGTCAGTAGCATTTCTATTTCTGCTCCTGCCAAGCTATGGATATGTGTTGTTTCTAGTGATTGTTCTAAGGTAAGATCGGGCAAAATACTTATGAATGCTTTGGCGAGCATACTTTTTCCTGTGCCAGGGGGCCCTGATAACAGAATATTATGACCGCCTGCTGCAGCGATAATGAGTGCTCGTTTTGCAGCTTGTTGCCCAATAATTTCAGCAAAATCAATGGGTTCAACGAGAGCAGAAATCTTGTTCGTAGACAGCAAACCAGGCTGAGCTGCTATTAAAGGTCTATTGCCATTCAAATGTTCTACAATAGACTTTAAATTAGGTACAGCATACGCAGATTGCAGTCCAAGAGCCTGAACTTGCATGCTATTTTGAGTAGGGAAGTATATGTCTTTGGTATTGTCGCTGATATAGCTTTTAAGTAAACCAATAATACCTCGTGTTGCGTGTATAGAACCATCTAAACCAAGTTCTCCGATGGCAACGATAGGTTTCTTAAGCGCTATTTGTTTATCCGCATGCAGTATACCAAGCGCGATAGCTGTATCGAGGCTAGAACTATTCTTCTGTATATCTGCGGGTGCTAAATTAACAATTATGCGTTTTCTTGGGAATACATATCCACTTGCTACAATTGCTGCTCTGATCCGTTCTTTTGATTCATCTACTGCTTTACTTGCGAGTCCTACTATGGTGAGAGATGGCAGCCCATTAGAAGTGCTACATTCTACATGTACCGCAACCGAAGTGTAGCCAATACTAATAGGTGATTCAATCATACCCCCTATAGTACAACAATATGAGTATGAATAAAAAATACCGTCATCAAGCTGCGGGTGATGACGGTATATAGGTTTTTGTGTCTGTGTAAAACCTGATTTGCTTGGAACAACGGCTTGCGAGAAGCCGTTGTTATTAAAGCCAGGTTTTTGTTTTTGAGCACTTTTTTTATTCAAGCGCTAAGTTCATAGTAAAGGATAAGCAAAATTGCTGTCAATGACTTTTTTATAATTTTAGGTAATTAATACAAACTGCATTTTTTTAAATACAGCTACTGCTAGACGTATTAATATGTTTTTGAAGGGTAAGTTATCGCTCATAATAACAAACCGTGGTGGTTGTTTCTGCTTCGTAACCACACACAATAAAAACCTTAATCTTTGTAGTGTTGTGTGCATAATGAACAACCTATAGAGATTCGCTAGAACGTATAAACGTAGTCCTACGAAATATCTATCGGCCATACCATAAAAGCACCTGAAAGCAGCATACATGTAAACAACTTAATTATGTATACAGAAAATATGTTATATTTATAACAACAAAATAATTAACTAATATACAGATGAAAGTAGTAATAATAACTACGTTATACTTGACTAAAATGCATTATTTTGCTACGCTTCATACATGTAAGAAAAACATAAAAACCTTACAAAATGTACAAACAAGTGTTCGTTAACGCCCTCGAAGCCCTAAAGGCAGAGAGAGCGGTCAGTCAAAGTTCTGCCAGACGGTAAGCGCTAAATAGTAATTTTACAGAGCGGATTTACCGTCTCAGAACTCCAAGTATACATTTTACGTTGTTGGTGAATATCCGCCTGGTTGGGGGCGGATATTCACTTTTATGAGAAACTTAAGGTATGGTTAAAAGTATGAAAAAACAGATATTGTTCCTTACGACTAGTTTATTAAGCTTATCAACTATATTTTTGATTTTCGCTGGCAGTATTACACCAAAAACGGATACAGCCGTACCTGTCTTGATTATATTAATCTTAGTATATGTATTATCGGCGAATGTTATAGCCTTATTTTTTGCTTTGTATACAGGAAAGAGTTGGTATAGCCATATCACTATGACTTTCTTATTTGCATGCGTACCACCAGCTCTTATTATGTTTGCTTCGCTCCGGCAGGCAACAGTACTAGATTTATTTATATTATTTGCAACAATCATATTGATAGCATGGTATGCCACATATAAAAAATAAATGGTATAAACATAAACTCTTTATTTTGATATACTAACCTCTGATGGATGGAATGCAAACACCACCGCAACACGAGTTGCCAAAACCTCACGTATCTAACGGAGAGGCCTTGCCAGATTTTGGCAAAGAGGGTTTTGGTCATGTAACACCAGAGTTAAAAGTTGCTCCCATGCCAGGTGAGCGTTTATCTGCAGCAAATAGCGCCGTTTCCCAAGCGGTAAGTGCGGTTGCAGTACCTGCTATGCCGTTGCAGCAGCTTCAGCCGAGTACCGACCCTCAGAGTACAGCAGCGGTGATAGCTGATGATAACGATGTGATTGAGAAGGAATGGGTAGATAAAGCTAAAGAAATTGTCGTTCGAACACAAGGTGATCCACATGCAAAGTCTAATCAGCTGACTGGTTTAAAGAAAGAGTACATACAGCAACGCTATGGAAAAACAATTGCTATCCCCAAAGAAGACACGTCTAAAAAGTAATAATATGGTACGACATGAGTAGTTCGGCCTCATTTTTACTTATAGTTATTTTGGTGGTAATCCCCAGTTTAGCTGGTGGAATGTTATTCTTTGCAAGGAAAAACCTACGAGAAGCAAAGAACTACGAAAGAGGCTTAAAAATGGTACCTTTGCTTATCCATTTACCACCAAGCAGTGACGATCTAGAAAGCAAAGGCCGCGATGCTCGCGATATAGCCGACGAGAGTATATTCAAGGCGCAAACTCTGTATAACATACTGGCGAGTACCACCAAGAAAGGCTTTAAAAGTAACTTGTATGGTCAGCGACATATTAGCTTAGAAATTGTAGCGCATAAGGGAAAAGTGTATTTTTATACGGCCGCTCCAATTACATTGGTGCCGGTAATAGAACAAGCAATCTTGAGCGCCTACCCAAATAGCCGGTTAGAAGAAGTAGCCGAACATAATATATTTAGCCCTGTCGGTAAAGCGAGCGGTACCATTGGCGGGGAATTAGTGCTAAAAGAATCGTCGGTATATCCTATAGCGACGTATCAAGAGATTAAGCGTGATACTATGCAGGCCTTGTTAAACGCCTTGTCGTCACTAGAAAGAGAAGATGGTGCGGGGGTTCAAATACTTATTAGGCCTACCAGCTCGGGCTGGACTAAGCTAGCCAGTACCGAGTCAAGTAATTTACGGCAAGGCAAGAAAAATAGAAAAGGTGCAGATTTGGCTTTTTGGTGGGTCCGCCAAATATTCACAGCGCCGGTTAAACCACCAGAGGCAAAAGAAGGTCAAAACTCAGTAGAACCACCAACTGTTTCTGGTACCGATCAAGCCCGCGCAGAAGCAATAGAAGAAAAAGCTCGGCATAATGGTTTTGAAGTCTTGGTTCGGGTAGTAGCGTCGTCTAATATTTCGCACCGATCGCAAGTTATTTTAAACAACATTGTCGCAGTATTTTCTTTATATGAAGCTACCGGCAGAAATGGGTTTAAATTTATTCCAGCCAAGGATATAGACAGCTTTGTTCTCGCGTATATTTTACGATTTTTCCCACCAGAATACAGAAAGAGTATTTTAAATGATGTAGAACTAGCAACGATATTTCATTTGCCAGATTCTTCTAATGTCCCAACCACACAGCTTGAGCGTCAACAGTCAAAACAAGTTGATGGACCTCGTAATTTGCTTGAAGATGGGCTCTTACTTGGCTACAACGTTTTTAGGGGTGCCAAAAAGCCTATCAGGCTGAGCGAAAACGATCGCCGCCGCCATATGTATATTGTCGGTCAGACCGGTGTCGGTAAATCTGTATTTTTAGAGAACCTTGCGCTGCAAGATATGATAGAAGGTCGTGGGTTTGCTTTTATTGATCCTCACGGTGACACAGCTGAGACTCTGCTAGGAATGGTGCCAAAAGAAAGAACAGAAGATGTAATTTATTTTTGTCCGTCAGATATGGATTATCCTCTTGGGCTTAACTTATTTGAATATAGCTTGCCTGAACAAAAAGACTTTTTGATTCAAGAAGTAATTTCTATGTTGTATAAATTATATGACCCTCAACATCAAGGAATTATTGGGCCACGCTACGAACATATCTTTAGAAATTGTGCATTACTCCTTATGGCAGATCCTCACGGTGGAACTTTTATAGACATACCTAAACTACTTACGGACTATGATTACGCAAAACAAAAACTGAAATACACAAATGATCGTATGGTGCTAGATTTCTGGACGAAAGAGTTTCCAAATTCACAACGTTCTAACGAATCCGGAGAAGTGACAAGCTGGGTCGTTAGCAAGTTTGGAGCCTTTATGTCTAACGAAATGATGCGTAACATTATTGGCCAGAATACTAGTTCCTTTGACCTTAGAAAAATCATGGACGAAGGTAAAATATTACTGGTTAATCTAAGTAAGGGGCGGACAGGTGAGCTTAACTCAAAGCTTTTAGGGATGATTTTTGTTATGAAATTTCAAGCAGCAGCCATGAGCCGGGCAGATATACCAGAAGCTCAGCGGAGGGATTTTAGTTTATATGTAGACGAATTTCAAAATTTCTCAACAGATTCTTTTGCTACCATTTTAAGTGAGGCTCGTAAATTTGGACTAAACCTTATAGTGGCGAACCAGTTTACCACCCAACTAACTGAAGAAGTTCGGGATGCTATTTTTGGAAACATTGGTACCGTTATTTCACATCGTGTTGGTAATCAAGATGCAGAAGTGCTTGAACGGTACTTTAGACCTATCTTTGATATAGACGACTTACAGCAGCTACCCAACTATAATACAATTGTAAAAATGCTCATTGGAGGCGTGCCCACGCAACCTTTCAGTATGGCTAACCTCCCGCCACTAGGCCATACAAACAAGCAACTATCAGATGCTCTTAAACAGCTTTCAGCAGTTAAATACGGTAGACCAAAAGCGATTGTGGAGAAAGAAATCTTCAATAGACTCACGACAGAAGAAAAACCCAAACCAACCCTGGGTGCGAGGGGAGGAGCTTTCGGTGGAGGGATTGCACCTCCTAAGCCGCCCGGCCAGAGCTCGTTTTTAGATGATTGGCTGGCAAAGCGCCGAGCGCAAGACGCCAAACGTATTACGAATCCGGCGATGGCGGCTGGGCCACAACAAACAGCAGCTCAAGCAGCCCCAACAACCCCCAAGGCTGCAGAGACAGTACCAAAAGGCGATATTTCTACCAACCGAAATATCAGTAGTAAAACTGTAGATAACCAAGAAATAGATTCCATTGCAAATAAACTCAAAGAATCACTCAATACAAAAACAGATACCACAAGTAGTTCTCAACAAGGTACCTCTACCCAAAAAGATAGTATTGTGGCAAAAACTGGTACAAAAGGTATGTTTTCTCATGATGACACAATACATATAGACAAGAATGGTAATCTAACCTCTAAAACCAGTTCATAAAAAACGAAAAAAGAAATACGTGCGTTAGTTGTGTTTACGGCGCCGATTTTTTAGAGGTTTGCTTGCGATATCAACGATAAACACTAATACAAAACCGATTACATATAACACAATGAGGCTACTTAAGGGTATTGTAAAACCAAAATACCGGGCAGTGAGTAGTAAGCCGAGTCCAGCGAAGACCATGACGATGCCTCCGCCTAGAATTGCGCTGGAACGTCCCACAGTGTCCGCGCCAAGCTCGCTTATAGTTTCAATAGTATCGTTATGTATAATTTTACTAAAAACGCGCTCTGTGGGCTTTAGCTGGCTTTGTACACGCTTAATTGTGTGGGTATACACACCAAGTTTAACGCTGCGGGTAATATAGTGATGAGGTCGCTGATGATGCTCTTTTTCTGTGTGGGTTATGTTTAAGCTATCTTTGCTTTTAGCCTGACTTTCTATTGTCTTATAAATAGCCTCTTTAGAATGTGTACGTTCAGGAGACGTGTGCGTCTCGTGTTTACGAATAGTTTCGTGGTGGTATGGTTTTTTCTCAGTGTGATTAGACTGTTGTTCGTGGTTGTGGCGAAGTTTTTCTGACATACCTATAGTCCTCCCGCTTGAAACTCTTTTTGAATAATACCCAATTCTTTTGAGAGTAGTTTATTACGATAGTAAAAATAGGCAACAACGACTACTATCAGTGTACTCATTAGTAACGTGCTTCCTGGACCAGTATTAGGTAGCATGCTCGCAGTTTGTTCAATAGCTTTTGAACCAGGTTTATTCAGCTTAACAACAACTGTTCGGCCAAACTTATTGTGCATTTCATAGTCATACGATAATGGGTTAGACAATGATATTGGTGTAGCAGGCAAAGGATCTTTGACCTTAACGGCGAATGTTTTAGTTATGGTTTGCCCGGGCGCAATTGTAGTAGCTGCCCATGTAATTTTGCTGGTTTCTTTATTAAGCACACCGTCGTTAAGTGTCACAATATCGGCATATTCTAAAATATCACGTATATCTTCAGCGTATTCACCAGAGAGCGCTAGGTCTACGGCTGGGCTGGCACCTTGGTTGGTGATAGTAAGACTATACGTTAGCTGATCACCAGGGTTGGCGGTTGTGTTGTTCGCGTTATCAATATTTTGTGTCTCATTCCGAACACGTTTATCTGTTACCAAGATTGGTCCATTAACGTCTGGTTTATTAATTGTTTCTTCGTACATACAGTTTTGGCTGGGCTGAACCTGCCCATTAGCAGCAATGACCTCACTTTTGATTATGTACGTGCCTGCATCAGGGAAGCTGCCCGTATACGAATACACTCCTTGGCTTGTTGCATTTTGTGAAGAGCCAGCTAATTGCCCATTTATGTAAAAGTCAACCTGTCGCACAGCAGCGCCCGGCTGGCTGGCGACCGTAGTTTGCAGTTCTCTGGTGTTCCAGGCTGATGCAGCGACTACTTGTAAATTACTACAACTAAGTTGGGGTACACTACAACTTTGATTATACGGAATCTGCGAGCCGTCTGGGCATTGAACTAGGCAGGCTCCAACACCTCCCGCGGGAATAGGTAACCCTGTACCAGGGCACGTAGGCTTAACAACCGTAATGCATGTAGTATCTTTTGCTTCAGCACGTTTGGCGTTCCCGGCATTAATTACCACTGCATTACACAGCTTCTTAGTAGTGGCTTTGGTAGATTTTGTTGTTACCGTTATTTGGTGCCATCTATTTCCTGGGCTTAAACTACTGTTTTTATTAGCTATTTCCCAAGTGAGGGTTTGACCTTTTTTATGAAAGCGTACATCGGCAGTACTTTTGTACGAAACGTACTCTAGCCCAGCAGGTAAGCTATCGGTAATTTTTGTCTGGTTACTCGCAATAGCACCAGTATTACGGAATCTAATGTCGTATGTACTCTTTTCTCCCTCATTGATGGTAGATTTAGAAGTTAGTTGTTTGGTTATTTCAAAGTTCGGTTTTTTAGCACCTTTTTCGTACACAATATTTCCGCAACCTTTAAGTAATATCCAAAACCTAAATCCGTACGTAGATATTCCTGTTAGAGCAGGGTAACCGTTTGGGAATTCGTTTTTGCGCCAATATTTAAGGGGAAATTCATAAATTCCACCATCTATGGCTCCTTGAATTGGCACAAAGGTATCTGCATATTTGGTAGTGCTTCTAGAAGTGTTTATGTAGTTTGAGTTGTTATCTTTAATAGTAGTTTTGGTTGCGTTTTCAATTTGAGCTTCGCCGATACCGTAATGATCAAAAATTGCTCTTATGTCTTTTCGGCCTTGCGTGTCTTGGTTATTACGATACGCACGTAACACATCTTTTTTAGTAGTTGCTCCGTATACTATGTCTGATGTGTTGGTGGCTAACGAGGCTTCTGGTGGAAAAGCGACAGCAAAAATCTGTATGCCAAAGCCAACCAGTATTAATATAAAACCAATACGTCGTATAGCGTGCTCCTGCTTGAGCCTATGCGCATAAAAGGCTACATCTGATAGCAAAGAAGGTTGGAATGGTAGGTTTGATATTAATTTTCGAAACATTTTTGTATATATACTAATGAACAATTATTGTACCCTTTTATATAACCAGTTATTACACTAAAAGGCAATATTCTTATGGTTGAAACATTGCCCTGAAAAATATATAATTGAGTGTGATACTAAACAGAGAGAGTAAGTAGTAGGGTATGAGTAAACAAACAGCTGCGGCCGCAGCGTCTTACGATGCCGGCCAGATTCAAGTGTTAGAAGGCTTAGAGCCTGTTCGTAAAAGACCGGGTATGTATATTGGTGGTACGGGTCGTGATGGGCTTCATCACTTAATAAAAGAAATTGCCGACAACTCCGTAGACGAAGCTATTGCTGGTCATGCGAGTGAAGTGCGCGTCCGATTATTGGCAGATGGTGGCGTAGAAGTGTCTGATGATGGGAGGGGTATCCCAATAGACATCCACCCTAAAACAGGCAAAAGTACACTAGAAACTGTTCTTACCATTTTGCACGCGGGTGGAAAATTCGGTGGTGGTGGTTATAAAGTCTCCAGTGGTTTGCACGGTGTTGGTCTTAGCGTTGTGAATGCGCTATCAAACCGAATGATTGCCCAAGTCTATAAAGATGGCAAAACGTATCAACAGACGTACGAAAAAGGTGTACCGACTTCCGAACTAGAGATAATTGGTAAAACAGATAAAACAGGCACCACAATAACTTTTTGGCCTGATGATACAATTTTTCAAGAAACAAATTTTGATTACGAATGGGTTGTAGATTATTTGCGACACCAGGCGTACTTAACCAAAGGGGTCAAGACGCTTGTTATCGATGACATTGCGTCGCAGGAATACTGCTTTTATTTTGAAGGTGGTATACAAAGTTACGTTCGCCATTTGAATATTGGCAAAGACGTAGTCGGTGACAAGATATTTTACGTCGAAAAACAAATACAGGACGTAGGTGTAGAAATTGCACTGCAGTATAACGATTCGTTTAACGAAACCGTTAAGGCGTTTGCTAATAATGTTTTTAACCCAGACGGAGGCACACACATGGTGGGCTTTCGTGCGGCACTTACGAGGGTAATAAATGACTATGCACGTAAGAATAGTCTCCTAAAAGAGAAAGACGATAATTTATCTGGTGATGACGTTCGTGAAGGTCTAACATCTGTGATTTTAGTAAAAATCCCTGATCCTCAGTTTGAAGGACAAACAAAGAACAAACTTGGGAACCCTGAAATCCGTGGTTACGTAGAAAAAGTAATGTCAGAATATTTTTCATATTACCTAGAGGAGAACCCAGCCGTCGCCAAAGGCATTATAGGTAAAGCGCTGCTTGCCGCGCGTGCCCGAAAAGCAGCCCGCGCCGCCAGAGATAGTATCATTCGCAAAGGCGTATTAGATGGCGCTAGCATGCCAGGTAAACTATCTGATTGTTCTTCTAAGGATCCAGCCGATTCCGAGATTTATCTCGTAGAGGGTGACTCTGCGGGTGGGTCCGCCAAGAGTGGGCGTGATAGTAAGACACAAGCTATTTTGCCGCTCAGAGGTAAAGTGTTGAATGTAGAACGAGCCAGATTAGACAAAATGCTTGCAAACAACGAAATTGTAAGTCTCATTAAAGCACTTGGTGTTGGTATAGATGAACAGTTTGATATTAGTGGCTTGCGCTATCACCGCATTATTATCATGACAGATGCAGACGTAGATGGATCACACATTAGCACGTTGCTACTAACCTTTTTCTTCAGATATATGGCACCAGTAATAGAGGGTGGTTATATGTACTTAGCAAAACCACCACTCTTTGCTATTAAACTAAGTGCGACCAAGAAGAGATATGCTTATTCAGATGAAGAGCGTGACTCTATATTGCAAGAGCTCGTAGAAGCGAGAAAAGCTGCTGGCGTAACAATTGATCCTAGTGATGATATTAGAAAACAGGCAGGTGTTTCAGAAGTGCAAAGATATAAAGGTCTTGGTGAAATGGACGCCGATCAATTATGGGAAACAACCATGAATCCAGAAAACAGAGTGCTCATTCAAGTAAAGATAGAAGATGCAGAAAAGGCAGACGCAATCTTTAATAAGTTAATGGGAGAAGAAGTAGATTTGCGCAAAAACTTTATACAGTCACGAGCTAAATTTGTAAAGGATTTGGATATATAATATGGACGAAGATGTAGTAAAAGATACACCAGATATGGAAATTATTCCTGCTCAAACACATTCAAGAGAAGTAGAACTTACCTCTGTTGAAAATATCATGGAAGATAGCTACCTACGCTACTCTATGAGTGTCATTGTGTCGCGTGCATTACCTGACGTACGTGATGGACTTAAGCCTGTTCATCGTCGTATTTTATACACCATGAACCTCGAGGGTCTACGTGCCGGAGCACGTCATCGTAAATCCGCAACGGTGGTAGGTTCTGTGATGGGTGATTACCACCCGCATGGCGATTCTGCCATTTACGATTCTATGGTACGTATGGCTCAAGATTGGTCTATGCGTTACACATTGGTTGATGGCCAAGGTAACTTTGGCTCTATGGACGGAGATCCGCCAGCAGCCATGCGATACACAGAAGCCCGTATGGCTCGGGTCGCAGAAGAAATGCTCGTAGATATAGATAAAGAAACGGTTGACTGGCGTGATAACTATGACGGCCGCAAGCAAGAACCAACTGTCTTACCCGCACGTTTACCGAATCTTCTTTTAAACGGACAGATTGGAATAGCGGTAGGAATGGCTACGTCTATACCTCCACATAACTTGGGTGAAATTATTGATGCGATTACGCATCTTATAGACACACCAGAAGCAAGTACCGACGATCTATTGCAATATGTGAAAGGTCCTGATTTCCCTACGGGTGGCATAGTGTACGGTAGTGAATCGTTAACAACTGCTTATAAGACTGGCCGTGGTGGTGTGGTTGTCAGGGGTGTGGCAGATATTCAGGAGCGTTCTAAAAAAGGTGCATTCAGAATTGTTATATCGGAAATTCCTTACAATCTAAACAAAGCGTCACTTATAGAGAAAATTGCTGATTTAGTAAAAGATAAAAAGATTACCGGCATATCTGACTTACGAGACGAAAGTGCCCGCGGTATTGTGCGTATTGTGGTAGACCTGAAAAAAGATGCATACCCTAAAAAAGTATTGAATCAATTATATAAACTTACTCCACTGCAAACATCGTTTCATTACAATATGCTCGCGTTAGTTGATGGTATTCAACCACGAGTTCTGAGCCTTAGTGATATATTGCACGAATATATTAAGCATCGCCAAGTTGTCGTACGGCGCAGGACTGAATTCGAGCTCAAGAAGGCAGAGGCTCGTGCCCACATACTAGAAGGATATAAAGTAGCCTTAGATAATATAGACGAAGTAATTCGTGTCATACGTGCTTCTAAGACGGTAGAAGAAGCTTCCAAGAACCTTATGCAGCAATTTAAGCTGTCTGAGATTCAGGCAAAATCTATCTTAGCGTTGCCACTTAGAACACTAACAGGTCTAGAGCGACAAAAAATTGAAGATGAACTTGCCGAACTTATCAAACTTATTACTAACCTCAAGGCTATTTTGGCAGATGAAACCAAGATATTGGGTATTATCAAGCAAGAACTTGCCGACCTTAAAGAGCGCTACGGTGATGAGCGACGTACCAAGATAGTCTCTCAAGAGCTTGGAAAGTTTAGTGACGAAGAACTAATTCCTGATGAACAAGTAGTAGTAACTCTAACAACAGAAAACTATATTAAACGAAGCCCAGCTGTAGACTATAAAAGACAAGGTCGCGGTGGTAAGGGTCGTCGCGGTATGACAACCAGAGATGAAGATCTTATAGAACATCTTGTTATTGCCAGCACGCATGACTTTTTGCTGTTCTTTACCAATAAAGGAAGGGTATTCCGACTAAAAGGTTACGAAATTCCAGCAACTGGCCTCAATGCAAAGGGCGTTGCTATTGTAAACCTATTGCAGTTACAGCCTGAAGAAAAAGTAAGTGCACTTATAAGGGTAAGCAAGTCAGAAGAGAACGGATATTTGTTCATGGCAACAGTACGGGGTGTTGTAAAGAAAACTGCATACGAACAGTACAGAAATGTACGCACCTCTGGGCTCATAGCAATTAACCTAGATGATGGTGATGAATTAAAGTGGATTCGCTTTAGCACAGGAGATAACGAAGTAGTTATTTCTACATCGTTAGGTCAAGCGATACGGTTCCATGAAAAAGAAGTTAGGGCTATGGGGAGAGTATCTAGGGGTGTACGTGGAATACGTTTGCGCCCGAACGATTACGTTATCGGCATGGATATAGTTCACGAAGATTCAAATATATTTGTTATTAGCGAACTAGGGTATGGCAAGCGTACGAAGGTTGCTCAGTTTACTGCTCATAAAAGGGGTGGTGTAGGTATTAGATCAGCGGTTGTTAACAAAAAAACCGGTAATCTAATTGGTGTCGCCAATCTTACAGAAGAAGCGAATGAGGTGATTATCATTTCTTCTCAAGGGCAAACTATACGTTTAGGCATTAAAGATATATCAGAACTCGGTCGCGCAACTCAAGGTGTTCGTATCATGCGTTTAAATAACGGTGATAGTGTTGTTTCTCTTGCATTGGTAGCGAAGGTCTTACAAGAAGTAGAAGAGACGGCAGACGACAGTGAATAAGTATGCTATTTTAGTTGCTCCTTTTGCTGGCTGGATAATAGCTCAATTATTAAAATTCATTTTTACCCTAAGAAAAGATGGTATTCAATTTAGTGATGCTATTCAATCTGGTGGCATGCCAAGTTCGCACGCTGCGTTTACCAGTTCTTTGACTACAGCCGTGGGGTATCAATATGGAATCAGTTCTGCCTATTTTGCAATAGCTGTAGCATTTACTGCAATTGTCATGTACGACGCTATGGGGGTAAGACGTACTACTGGCGAGCAAACCAAGGCGCTGCAGCAGCTAGCAAAAAAGACGAATATTAAGCTTGCAGTACTGCATGATGCTCGGGGGCACTCACCAGTAGAAGTCTTAGCTGGTCTGGTTGTTGGGATCATCACCGGACTGCTAACAGTAGTATTATTGTAGAAAAATCTACTACATTTAATGTCCGTACATGCTTGACCCGGCGGTGGATTTAGAGTAGTATTACTAAAGATATTTTGAGGCGCATTGTTTAATGTGCTCAAAAAATCGGACGTTAAAAATTGAATAGTGCAGCGTCAACGTCAAGTTGATAAGTAAATTTCTTTTTAAGTAATTTCAAGATAAGTCAGCGCAGATTTTTTTTAAGTCTGTTCTTTAATGGAGAGTTTGATCCTGGCTCAGGATGAACGCTGGCGGCGTGCCTAATACATGCAAGTCGAGCGGCAGCGCGGTCTTCGGACTGGCGGCGAGCGGCGGACGGCAGAGTAACGCGTAGGAACATGCCCCAAAGTGAGGAATAACTGCCCGAAAGGGTGGCTAATGCCGCATATGCTCTTCGGAGTAAAGCTTTATGCGCTTTGGGAGTGGCCTGCGTCTGATTAGCTTGTTGGTGAGGTAAAAGCTCACCAAGGCGACGATCGGTAGCTGGTCTGAGAGGATGATCAGCCTGACTGGAACTGAGAACGGTCCAGACTCCTACGGGAGGCAGCAGTAGGGAATTTTCCACAATGGGCGAGAGCCTGATGGAGCAACGCCGCGTGCAGGATGAATGCCTTCGGGTTGTAAACTGCTTTTATGTGCGAAGAATTTGACTGTAACACATGAATAAGGATCGGCTAACTACGTGCCAGCAGCCGCGGTCATACGTAGGATCCAAGCGTTATCCGGAATTACTGGGCGTAAAGAGTTGCGTAGGTGGATTGTTAAGTGGGACGTGAAAGCGTACGGCTCAACCGTATTATTGCGTTCCAAACTGGCAAACTAGAGTGCGAGAGAGGTAGATGGAATTCCCAGTGTAGGAGTGAAATCCGTAGATATTGGGAGGAACACCGATGGCGTAGGCAGTCTACTGGCTCGTTACTGACACTAAGGCACGAAAGCGTGGGTAGCAAACGGGATTAGATACCCCGGTAGTCCACGCTGTAAACGATGGATGCTAGCTGTTACTCACATCGACCTGAGTAGTAGCGAAGTTAACGCGTTAAGCATCCCGCCTGGGGAGTACGGTCGCAAGATTAAAACTCAAAGGAATTGACGGGGACCCGCACAAGCGGTGGAGCGTGTTGTTTAATTCGATGGTAAGCGAAGAACCTTACCCAGACTTGACATCCTGCGAAGGCTTCCGAAAGGAAACTGTGCCTTCGGGAACGCAGTGACAGGTGTTGCATGGCCGTCGTCAGCTCGTGTCGTGAGATGTATGGTTAAGTCCATTAACGAGCGCAACCCTTGTGTTTAGTTGAATTTCTCTAAACAGACTGCCCTGGCAACAGGGAGGAAGGAGGGGATGACGTCAGGTCAGTATTGCCCTTACGTCTGGGGCTACAAACACGCTACAATGGCCGGTACAAAGGGCAGCCAACCCGCGAGGGGGAGCAAATCCCATCAAAGCCGGTCCCAGTTCGGATTGCAGGCTGAAACTCGCCTGCATGAAGTCGGAATCGCTAGTAACGGTGAGTCAGCACATTACCGTGAATACGTTCCCGGGTCTTGTACACACCGCCCGTCAAGCCATGAAAGTCGCCAACACCCAAAGTCTGAGCTTTGCCTCGGCCTAAGGTGGGGGAGATGATTGGGGTTAAGTCGTAACAAGGTATCCGTACCGGAAGGTGCGGATGGATTACCTCCTTTCTAGGGAGTAGCAATCTCGCATTATGCGAGATGGTCGGTCTGGTAGCAAGTTGAAATCACTTGTTGCTTTATCACCTCTTATGGGGTGACAGATGATTTCAAAAAAATCGTTGACGCGCACTATTCAATATTTAACGTACAAAGGGTGCTTCTCGTATAGCAAGAAGCACCCTTTTGCATAATAAGTACTTTTACAAATATGCTATTATTAGGTACAATTTGTTAGGCTAGTATTTATGGGGCAATAGCTCAGTTGGCTAGAGCACCTGCTTTGCAAGCAGGGGGTCCGGGGTTCGAGTCCCCGTTGCTCCACCAGTGTATAACAACGAGACAAGTGGCCTGGTGTGTCACTTACAATTGGTAGTCACTGGTACAGTACTTTTAAATGTACTTTAAGTAACTATTGGCAGGGGCGATTAACTCAGCTGGTTAGAGCGTGTCACTGTAAATGCAAGTTAACAATTCGTAAGTCACAACTGGGATGGGCGATTAGCTCAGCTGGTTAGAGCGCGTCACTGATAATGACGAGGTCGGTGGTTCAAGTCCTCCATCGCCCACCAGTTGGGGCTTATGTCTTATCATTTTCTCAACAGAGATAATGACGAGGTCGGTGGTTCAAGTCCTCCATCGCCCACCAAAATGAAGCTTATAATTACGATCCGTAGTAAATAAGCATAACCATAAAAACAGATATAAAATAGTAGTAAATGTCGCAACAATAATTGCTTTACTTTATTGATGACAGTTGCTACTATGATATGGGTCAAGTCTAGGCGCTTGTTTGAGGCGCATAAAAATCCTTAAACAAACGTGTAGACTTGAAACAGGGTATCTAACAGATAATCTCTGTTCAAGTTAGTATCTTAACAATTTAGAGCATACTGTATACACCTCACAGGATAATGTATACAGTAGTAAATATGACAAACGGCAAACAGCTATTGGTAAACACCAATAGCTAGTTAATGAAATCAATGCATAAAAAGTTACATAAGCGCACATAACGGATGCCTTGACGTAAGATACCGAAGAAGGACGTGATAGGCTGCGATAAGCCGCGGGGAGTTGCCAAATAAACGGTGAACCGCGGATGTCCTAATGGGGGAACCCGGCTAGGGTCATACCTAGTCACTCTTATCTGAACACATAGGATAGGTAGAGGTAAGCTCCTGAACTGAAACATCTTAGTAGGGAGAGGAAAAGAAAGTAAACAACGATTCCGGCAGTAGTGGCGAGCGACCCCGGAAGAGCCCAAACCTTTTTAGTTTCCGTTGCAAAACGGATAAGTTGACAGACGAATATTAAAAGGGGGTTGTGAGGATCAAATAGCCAAGTGAGAATACTACGTTCGCGTAGTCGTCTCACTTGAGAATACAGACTGTCATTTCTGTATGTAAGGTAAAAAATTAGCGAGGCGAGCAGAAATGTTTGGAACGATATGCCATAGACGGTGAGAGCCCGGTATGCAAAGTATCGCTAACCTTATTATTTGGTGGGATATATCCCTAGAAACAACCTAATTTATTAGATTGTTTTGACACTCAAGTAGGTCGGAACACGAGAAACTCTGACTGAAGCTGGAAGGACCACCTTCCAAGGCTAAACATATCTTACGATCGATAGCGAACAAGTACCGCGAGGGAAAGGTAAAAAGAACCCCGAAAGGGGAGTGAAATAGATTCTGAAATTGTGTGCGTACAAGGAGTCGGAGCGGTCTTTTAGACTGTGACGGCGTGCTTTTTGTAGAACGATCCAGCGAGTTATTGGCAGGTGCGAGCTTAAGGTTTATACCGGAGGCGTAGTGAAAGCGAGGCTGAATAGGCCGATTAGTATCTGTTAATAGACCCGAAACCGGGTGACCTAACCATGGGCAGGCTGAAGCGTGGGTAAAACTACGTGGAGGGCCGAACCGTAGAGAATTGCAAAACTCCCGGATGACCTGTGGTTAGCGGTGAAATGCCAATCGAACTCGGAGATAGCTGGTTCTCCTCGAAATAGCTTTAGGGCTAGCGTTGTGTAGTAGCAAGTGGGGGTAGAGCTCTGTTTCGGACTGAGGCCCGCGAGGGTACTCACCCTTGATAAACTACGAATACCATTTGTGTAAGCACAGCAGTTAGAACGTCGGGGCTAAGCTCGGCGCTCGAAAGGGAAACAGCCCAGACCATCATCTAAGGTCCCTAAATTTACGCTCAGTGGGAAACGAGGTGGGGTTTCTTAAACAATGAGGATGTTGGCTTAGAAGCAGCCATTCATTTAAAGAGTGCGTAACAGCTCACTCATCAAGAGACCCTGCGCGGAAAATGTAACGGGGCTAAAGCGTAATACCGAAGATATGGATTGTCACATTAGTGGCAGTGGTAGAGGAGCGTTGTTGTCTGCAGTGAAGTTGAACTGTAAGGTTTGGTGGAGCGGCAACAAGTGAGAATGCTGGAATAAGTAACTTTAAGACAGGTGAGAAACCTGTCCGCCGAAAGAGCAAGGTTTCCTGGGCCATGGTAATCATCCCAGGGTTAGTCGGGCCTAAGCCGAGGCGCGTAGCGTAGGCGATGGACAACGGGTTAATATTCCCGTACCGGCGATATTGTTGCTCACAGATTCGCGGCATGGTAGTTGGAGCAGTCTAATGGTATGACTGTCTAAGCGTCTAGGATTCGTCTGAAGCGCGAATGAGAGTGTCCTTTCGGACACGATTCCAGTGACCCAAGCTGACCAGAAAAGTCTGTGAGTGTATAGATATTGCCGACCGTACCGCAAACCGACACAGGTGCTCAGGTCGAGTAGACCAAGGCGTACGAGAGAACCCTTCTTAAGGAACTCGGCAATACAGCGACCGTAACTTCGGGATAAGGTCTGCCCCGTCACAGTGTTTATTACTGTGAAGGAGTTGTTGTAATAGCAACAACAGTATTGGCAAGTTTTCTTTTTGAAAACACTCACACTGATCATTACAAGATCAGCCAAAAGTCCTTAAAAAGTTATAACTTCTTTTTAGGGCAACCGAAGATTTGAGAGAAGAAAGCTACAGCCTTTATAACACATTTAGTAATAAATAGTGTGACGGGGCCGCAGCGAAAGAACCCATGCAACTGTTTACCAAAAACACAGGTCTCTGCTAACACGAAAGTGGATGTATAGGGGCTGACTCCTGCCCAGTGCTGGAAGGTTAAGGGGCGTGCTTCACGGCACAAACTGAAGCCCCAGTGAACGGCGGCGGTAACTATAACCGTCCTAAGGTAGCGAAATTCCTTGTCAGGTAAGAAACTTGCCTGAAGATTGTGGCAACACAATGTAAGTAAACCAACTAATAACGAGGAAGCCTAAGCGTCTGGTCAAGACGATTGGTAATCTCGTGGCAATCCCTTTAACTAAGGGGAAGCCGTAACGACTGATCCGAAAGGAGAGGTACATGACGCAAAATGTACAATACGTTGGCTCTCGCTTACAAGAAACGACGCTTACGGAGCAAGCATGGTATATTACCGGATTTGTAGATGGGGAAGGTTGTTTTTCTGTCTCTTTCAACAAAAGAGCTAAGATGAAAACAGGTATCGAAGTGAGACCTAGTTTTTCAATAGGTCAAAACAAGAGAAGCCTTTCTGTCTTGAAAGATATTCAAGACTATTTCGGATGTGGAGCTATACGTTTTAGCAAACATGACCAAACTTACAAGTATGAAGTCAGGTCTGTAGGCGATTTAAGAACGAAAGTCTTACCACATTTTAAGAAATATCCATTACGTACGCAGAAGTTAGATGATTATATAACTTTTGCTTGGATATGCGATCAAATTGCAGCGTTGCAACACCTTAACAGTGTGAAATTAGCGGCAATTATCACAAAAGCATATGCCATGAACGAATCAGGTAAACGAAAATACACCATGAACGAACTCCTCCAAGTGATCGAAGCGAGATGAAGATATAGTCTGATCTGTAATGAAAATTACAGCTAACGATATGAAGTTCTGACCCGCACGAATGGAGTAATGATATGGGTACTGTCTCAAGAAGGGACTCGGTGAAAGTGCATTGGCGGTAAAGATGCCGTCTGTCCGCATCAGGACGAGAAGACCCCGTGGAGCTTTACTACAGCTTGACATTGAGCTGGGTGACAACATGTGTAGCATAGGTGGGAGACTATGAAGCCAACGCGCTAGCGATGGTGGAGTCTTCAGTGAAATACCACCCTTGTTGTTACTTTGTTCTTACTTGGACCGTTATCCGGTTCGAGGACAGTGTCTGGTGGGTAGTTTAACTGGGGCGGTTGCCTCCTAAAGAGTAGCGGAGGCGTTCAAAGGTTGGCTAGCTACGGATGGAAATCGTAGTGATAGTGCATACGCATAAGCCAGCTTGACTGTGAGGCCTACAAGCCAAGCAGGCACGAAAGTGGGAGTAAGTGACCCGTTGTCCATACATTATGTATATGAGTGTGGAATCGGCAACGCAAACGGATAAAAGTTACCCCGGGGATAACAGGCTTATAGCGCCCAATAGTTCACATAGACGGCGCTGTTTGGCACCTCGATGTCGGCTCATCTCATCCTGGGGCTGGAGCAGGTCCCAAGGGTCCGGCTGTTCGCCGGTTAAAGAGGTACGTGAGCTGGGTTCAGAACGTCGTGAGACAGTTCGGTTTATATCCGATGTGGACAATAGGAAATGTGAGGGAATCTGCCCCTAGTACGAGAGGACCGGGGTGGACGCACCGCTGGTGTACCAGTTGTCTGACCTACAGGCATAGCTGGGTAGCTAAGTGCGGTCTAGATAAGCGCTGAAAGCATATTAAGCGCGAAACTAATCCCAAGATTGCATTTCCCTATAGAGATCCCTGAAAGACGATCAGGTTGATAGGCGCAAGGTGTACGTGTAGCAATACATTCAGCCAAAGCGTACTAATAGATCCATCGACTTTTTATGCATCTCGTATGATGTAATATCGTTTTGTTGCATCGTACGAGAAATTGGCAGTAATTAACTAGCTATTTGTGTTTGTCATAATGCTTTTTGTAACAATATCTATCGTTGATGGACGTCGATATAAGTCCCTGCAGTCTAGTATAGAGCGGGACTAATATCGGTGCCCATGGCGCTAGGGAAACACCTGTTCCCATGCCGAACACAGTAGTTAAGCCTAGCAGCGGTTACAATACTTGGCCAATCAAAGCCTGGGAAAATAGCACGGTGCCGAATTATATAAAAGCCCTCCGAATAGGAGGGCTTTTATCTTTTGTTACAGCGTGCTATTTTCCCTATATTATGATAAATAGCGGGGTTCCCCGCAAAATAATTTTTGTGGGGTCTTGTCACGGTGCCGTAATTTATAAAAGCCCTCCGAACAGGAAAGCTTTTATCTATTATACTTGTGGAAAACTCTGCACAGTATAATTATTATGTTGTAAATTAACATACAATATATTTAGCAATAATTTCATGAATCTATGCATGCTATATCTGTAACGATGTATATATAACTACATATTGTACACATTATTTACACATTTTTGTAGTATTCACATGTTCTATTTTTGTGTATACAAAGTGCCTTGCTTGCTGCGGCTAATCATATATACTTAAATCTGTAAACCAAAACAGCGGTATACACACACAAACACTAAAAAAACAAAAAACCAAAAAACCAACATGCTGCGCAAATGGCGTTATTGGCTAAAAGGCCGCAACGTCGCACCTACCAACAGATATCTTAGGCACAGATCCCACATAAGCGGGCCTGTGTTTTTTGTTTTTATAGACTTACAAAATTATGTACATACGTACTACATCCTGGTAGTACCAATTCCCACTCAACCCGTATATTCCATCGCACCATTACTGCCAGCTCTCTTTTGTTCACCCTCACTCTCAGCCTCCTTACCGCTGTATATCTATATACGCCCGCCTTCACACCCAACGCGTTAGCAGCCGCCAACACCACCATTAACTTCCAATGCTATTACCTATTCTACTGTAGTTAATGCCCAAACTGCTTCTTTTCAGTTAGGTTTATCTAGCGCAACTATGAATAGCAATACAACTGTTTCTGACCGCTTTTATTACGACAACAAATACATCAGGTTTTTATATCAATCCTAATAGTATTTTATATAATGGTAGTATAACCATAATCAGTATTAGAGAAGTTAGCTTTAACACAAGTGTACTGGCAATTAAAGACAGCTCGAACAATGTTGCATTAGAGCTTAGAGCGACCAGTAGAAGCAGCAATAATACTGGTTTAGGTCAAAACTCTTTAAGATTAAACACAACAGGCGATAATAACACGGCTATAGGTGCTAATAGCCTAAGTGTTGTTACTAGTGGCACATCAAACACAGCCATCGGCTCTAATAGTCAACGCAATAACAGCAATGGCACCGCTAATGCTTCAATCGGTTTGTATAGTCTATACTATAATCAATGGGGAAGTGCTAATGTCGCTGTTGGTACTTACAGCTTATTTTTCAATCAAAATTCTAGTAACACTGCTGTCGGTGATAGTAGCCTATACTCTAACACTAATGGCAGTGAAAATGTTGCTATAGGTCGCAATAGTTTATATTACAATACCACCGGCTGGGGCAATACTGCTGTCGGGAGAAGTAGTCTAATTAATAGTACAGGTTCAAGTAATATCGCAATTGGCTACCAGGCTGGAGATAATTTAACTGCTGGCGACACAAACATCATAATTGGCTATGACATAGATGCCCAAAGCACAACAGGTTCCAACCAACTATCAATAGGCAATGTCATCTTTGGTGGCGGTGGCTTTGGTACTGGTACTACCGTAGGTACTGGCTGTATAGGTATTGGTGGCGTACAAGACGGCACCGACAAGCTAAGGGTTTATGGTGATGTTAAAGTGGGCACCAGCGGTACCAATGGTTGTATAAAACGGTTTGATGGTGCCGCATTAACTGGTACATGTTCATCTGATGAACGCTTTAAAGAAGAAGTTACTAGTATGAGTGGTATCTTAAATAAAGTTGCTAACTTACAAGCAGTGACCTATAAGTTCAACCAACTTGGTAAAACTACTATACTGGTGCTACGGGTAACGAAATACAATATGGCCTTATAGCTCAGCAAGTATTACAGGTAGCACCTGAACTAGTATCTACTGACGAAAACGGCTACCTAAAGCTGCGCTACGACTTACTACCTATTTATGCCATAGCAGCCATAGGCGAACAGCAAACTCAAATAACTGACGCTCAAGATCGCTTAGCCGCCCTAGAAAACTCTATCCAACCAGCCTCTAACAACATTCTAGATCTTACCAACGGTGGCACCATACAAGGTAACCTCAATGTAGTAGGCAACCTAAATGTCACTGGCCCAGTAACCATGAGTAGCCTAACCGTAACAGACGATGTTGTCATAGCCGGCAACCTAACAGTCCAAAATGTCACAGTAGCTAACCTAACAGTCAACGGCCACATAATAACAGCTGGCAACACCCAACAGCTACTGTAGGCACTGCAGCTGGAGTAGAAGATACCAATAACAACATACCAGCTCCACAAGTAACCACCATAGAGGGCAACGACACCGCCGGTACCATAACTATAGTTGCTGGTGCTAATACTACGGCTGGAACGCTTGCAGAGGTTACGTTTAATCAAGCATTCGGTAACACCCCCAAGGTAGTAATTACTGGCCAAGACATAGACAGTGCCAGTATACAAGTATTTGCAACACCAACTGCTAATGGTTTTACTTTTGGGACACCCAACACCACGCAAACCAGCAAAACATACAAGTATTCATACTTTGTAATAGAGTAATGTTGCATCAGTAATTATCAAAATTACCTTTAAACTCTCTATATCCCTGTGGATAACTCTACCCCCTCAAATATTGTTGTTGTAATAATGCATACAGTGTGAAGCACTGTTGGTAGCTCTGTGTTTTATATATTGCTCCTGTAACGATGTAAGTAACGCTACATATTGCACACACTATGTATGTGTTTTTATGTTTCTTTCTGTGTTCTATTTTTGTATACAAAAAGTCTTGTACATCTCTGTTGCCTCAGATATGCTGGTAAGTAAGTTTGTCAAAAGCAAAAAACTAAATAAACAAAGTCATCCGCAGACAAACCGCAACAAAAAACGCTCATTACATCCGCAATGTAGTGCAGCCTAAATAAAAATAAATATCCGCAGTGAACAGACTATCCCGCACTAGTCACATACTTTCACGCACCCGTCATCTCCTCCGTCGTCGTGGTAAGGCCGCACCTACCCACAAGACAACAAAGCAGATGATCCACGAGGTGCTTCTTTTGCATGCTGTGCTTCCTCCATCATCCAACAACTTGTATCCAGCAGCTCGGTCTTCTCTCGTAACAAAGCTTTCCCGCTTTGCTTTGCTTGCTCTTGCTCTTGTCACCATCCTCTCCTTGTATATATATCTATATACGCCCGCCTTCACACCCGTAGCTAAAGCAGCCGCTAACACCACCATTAACTTCCAAGCCCGTATCCTCACCAACACTGGCGCCCTGGTGCCTGATGGCTACTACAACGTCCAGTTTAAACTGTACGATGCAGCCTCTGGTGGCACACTACTCTGGACAGACACTCGCTACGACACCAATGGCGCCGCACCTGGCAATGACTACCGTGTCCAGGTCAAGAACGGCTACCTGACCGTCAGCCTGGCAGATACCACCGCTGGTGGTACAGCCTTTCCTGGCACCATAGACTGGAGCCAAGAACTCTGGCTCAGCATGAACATCGGCGGTCCCACCCAAACCGCCACCCCACCATGGAATGGTGAGATGAACCCTCGCATCAAGGTAACGGCTGTACCATACGCCTTTGCTGCCCAACAAGCCCAAACCCTCAAAGGAGCCACGGGCTCCTTTACGGCTGACCAACTGGCCCAACTGGCACCTAGTGCCACCCAAACTGTCAATTCAGCCAACACAGCACTGCGCATCAACCAAACCGGAGCAGGTAGCTTACTGCAGTTCCAAGCCAGTGGCAATGACCGACTGCTACTGGCCGCCAATGGTAACCTCACCGTGGCGGGCACTGGTGTCTTTCAGGGTGCCAGTGTGTCTATTGGCACCACCTCCCAAGCAGGTGTCCTCACCTTAAGCGATGGCAGTACCAACACCACCACCATTCAAGCTGCTGCCACTGCCGGCAATCTGACCTTCACCCTCCCAAATGCCTATGGCGGTAGTGGTGACTGTATTGTTGGCAACGGAGCAGGTGGTCTATCTTTCAGTGCCACTTGTGGCTCAGGCGGTGGTGGCGCACCAGTTGGTGCCAGCTACCTCACCCTCGCCCTAGACGGTACCTTAACGGGTGAACGAGTCTTAACCGCTGGCACTAACATTAGCGTGGCTGACACAGGTGCCAATGGCACCCTGACCATCAATGTCGCCAACTCCCCAACCTTTAGTGGTACCCTCACCGTCCAGGGTGCAACCATCAGCGTTGGTACAACGACTCAACAAGGTAGTCTCGTGCTCAACGATGGCTCTAGCAACACTACCACGCTGCAGTCAGCTGCCATTGCTAGTAACCTGACCTTTAAGCTCCCGAGTGGCTATGGTGGTAGTGGTGACTGTATTGTCGGTGATGCAGCTGGTAACCTCAGCTTTAGTAGTACCTGTGGAACAGGTGGCAGTGGTAGTGCACCAATTGCCGCTAGCTACCTCACACTTGGTCTAGACGGCAGCCTCACCAACGAACGAGTCCTGACGGCTGGTTCTAACATCTCCATCACAGATGGTGGGGCGAATGGGAACTTAACCGTAGGTCTGACAAATGCCAGCCTTAGCATTACGGCTGGCACTGGCTTAACAGGTGGTGGCGCGGTGGCATTGGGTGGCAGTGTCACCCTCACCAGCAGTCTCGGTACCACCATAGGGCAGTGAAGTTACTAACGGTACCTTAGAAGCAATTGATCTAGAAAGCACCAACGTAGCTGGTGCTGGTACGAACGGCTATGTCCTCACCTACGATAAACACCACGGGTGGCTTTACGTGGGTCAGCCAAGCCAGTGTTGGTGGATCTGGTGGCGTGACAGCCTTAAATGGCTTAGGTGGTGCGCTCACCATCCAAGGCAATAGCCAAATAGCGGTATCTGCTTCTAGTCCAAACATTAATCTCAGCATTACCGCAGATAGTATTGGTGATGCCCAAATTGCCAATGACAGCTTAACAGCAAGTTCCTTTAGTGTTGGTTCTAGTGAGATTGCTGCTGGAGCAGTGAATGCGTCTGAACTCGCCAGTACGACTGTGACGAGTGGTAGCTATAGTGCATCCATGTGCTACGGTAGATAGTGATGGCCGCTTAACCGCTGCCGGCTCTAGCTCCATTGCTATTAACGGTAACCAAGTTACCAGTGGCACGGTCGCTGACGCCCGTCTTAGTAGTAACGTTACCTTACAAGGCAATAGCTTTAACGGTGCCAGCCAACTGGTGCAGCTTAATGCCAGCAGCCAATTACCAGCTGTGAGTGGTATTAACCTAACCAACTTAAATGGTAGTAACATTGCTTCTGGCACGGTCGCTGACGCTCGTCTTAGCAGTAACGTGATGTTACTTAACAATACCCAAACCGTCAGTGGGGCCAAGACCTTCAGTGCAACCCTGACGAGTAGTGTCACCGGCGGTGTCGCTGCAGATTTCACTGGTGTGCCCGCCTTGTCGGCCACCTCATCACTCCTCAAGTTTGGTAGTGCAATTGCTGCCGGCAGTGCCAGCGGTACCTACATTGGTATTAACGCCAGCAGTGGTTACGCGGGCGATTACGTTAACTGGCAAACCAACGGTATTAGTAACTTCCGTGTGACTGGCGCCGGTGCTGTCACGGCTACCTCATTCAGTGGCAATGGTGCAGCCTTAAGTGCTCTTAATGGTAGCAACATAAGTAGCGGTACGGTGGCCAATGCTCGTCTGACTGGTAGTGGCCAAGTCACCGTGACGGCTGGCACTGGCTTAACAGGTGGTGGCGCGGTGGCATTGGGTGGCAGTGTCACCCTCACCAGCAGTCTCGGTACCACCATAGAGGGCAGTGAAGTTACTAACGGTACCTTAGAAGCAATTGATCTAGAAAGCACCAACGTAGCTGGTGCTGGTACGAACGGCTATGTCCTCACCTACGATAACACCACGGGTGGCTTTACGTGGGTCAGCCAAGCCAGTGTTGGTGGATCTGGTGGCGTGACAGCCTTAAATGGCTTAGGTGGTGCGCTCACCATCCAAGGCAATAGCCAAATAGCGGTATCTGCTTCTAGTCAAACATTAATCTCAGCATTACCGCAGATAGTATTGGTGATGCCCAAATTGCCAATGACAGCTTAACAGCAAGTTCCTTAGCAGTAGATAGTGTTGGTTCTAGTGAGATTGCTGCTGGAGCAGTGAATGCGTCTGAACTCGCCAGTACGACTGTGACGAGTGGTAGCTATGGCAGTGCATCCAGTGTAGCAACCTTTACGGTAGATAGTGATGGCCGCTTAACCGCTGCCGGCGCTAGCTCCATTGCTATTAACGGTAACCAAGTTACCAGTGGCACGGTCGCTGACGCCCGTCTTAGTAGTAACGTTACCTTACAAGGCAATAGCTTTAACGGTGCCAGCCAACTGGTGCAGCTTAATGCCAGCAGCCAATTACCAGCTGTGAGTGGTATTAACCTAACCAACTTAAATGGTAGTAACATTGCTTCTGGCACGGTCGCTGACGCTCGTCTTAGCAGTAACGTGATGTTACTTAACAATACCCAAACCGTCAGTGGGGCCAAGACCTTCAGTGCAACCCTGACGAGTAGTGTCACCGGCGGTGTCGCTGCAGATTTCACTGGTGTGCCCGCCTTGTCGGCCACCTCATCACTCCTCAAGTTTGGTAGTGCAATTGCTGCCGGCAGTGCCAGCGGTACCTACATTGGTATTAACGCCAGCAGTGGTTACGCGGGCGATTACGTTAACTGGCAAACCAACGGTATTAGTAACTTCCGTGTGACTGGCGCCGGTGCTGTCACGGCTACCTCATTCAGTGGCAATGGTGCAGCCTTAAGTGCTCTTAATGGTAGCAACATAAGTAGCGGTACGGTGGCCAATGCTCGTCTGACTGGTAGTGGCCAAGTCACCGTGACGGCTGGCACTGGCTTAACAGGTGGTGGCGCGGTGGCATTGGGTGGCAGTGTCACCCTCACCAGCAGTCTCGGTACCACCATAGAGGGCAGTGAAGTTACTAACGGTACCTTAGAAGCAATTGATCTAGAAAGCACCAACGTAGCTGGTGCTGGTACGAACGGCTATGTCCTCACCTACGATAACACCACGGGTGGCTTTACGTGGGTCAGCCAAGCCAGTGTTGGTGGATCTGGTGGCGTGACAGCCTTAAATGGCTTAGGTGGTGCGCTCACCATCCAAGGCAATAGCCAAATAGCGGTATCTGCTTCTAGTCCAAACATTAATCTCAGCATTACCGCAGATAGTATTGGTGATGCCCAAATTGCCAATGACAGCTTAACAGCAAGTTCCTTAGCAGTAGATAGTGTTGGTTCTAGTGAGATTGCTGCTGGAGCAGTGAATGCGTCTGAACTCGCCAGTACGACTGTGACGAGTGGTAGCTATGGCAGTGCATCCAGTGTAGCAACCTTTACGGTAGATAGTGATGGCCGCTTAACCGCTGCCGGCGCTAGCTCCATTGCTATTAACGGTAACCAAGTTACCAGTGGCACGGTCGCTGACGCCCGTCTTAGTAGTAACGTTACCTTACAAGGCAATAGCTTTAACGGTGCCAGCCAACTGGTGCAGCTTAATGCCAGCAGCCAATTACCAGCTGTGAGTGGTATTAACCTAACCAACTTAAATGGTAGTAACATTGCTTCTGGCACGGTCGCTGACGCTCGTCTTAGCAGTAACGTGATGTTACTTAACAATACCCAAACCGTCAGTGGGGCCAAGACCTTCAGTGCAACCCTGACGAGTAGTGTCACCGGCGGTGTCGCTGCAGATTTCACTGGTGTGCCCGCCTTGTCGGCCACCTCATCACTCCTCAAGTTTGGTAGTGCAATTGCTGCCGGCAGTGCCAGCGGTACCTACATTGGTATTAACGCCAGCAGTGGTTACGCGGGCGATTACGTTAACTGGCAAACCAACGGTATTAGTAACTTCCGTGTGACTGGCGCCGGTGCTGTCACGGCTACCTCATTCAGTGGCAATGGTGCAGCCTTAAGTGCTCTTAATGGTAGCAACATAAGTAGCGGTACGGTGGCCAATGCTCGTCTGACTGGTAGTGGCCAAGTCACCGTGACGGCTGGCACTGGCTTAACAGGTGGTGGCGCGGTGGCATTGGGTGGCAGTGTCACCCTCACCAGCAGTCTCGGTACCACCATAGAGGGCAGTGAAGTTACTAACGGTACCTTAGAAGCAATTGATCTAGAAAGCACCAACGTAGCTGGTGCTGGTACGAACGGCTATGTCCTCACCTACGATAACACCACGGGTGGCTTTACGTGGGTCAGCCAAGCCAGTGTTGGTGGATCTGGTGGCGTGACAGCCTTAAATGGCTTAGGTGGTGCGCTCACCATCCAAGGCAATAGCCAAATAGCGGTATCTGCTTCTAGTCCAAACATTAATCTCAGCATTACCGCAGATAGTATTGGTGATGCCCAACTCGCCTACGACACGGGCCAGAACCTCACCACCACCAGCAATGTACAGTTTGCCAACCTTACCGCCACAGGTGACCTTACCGTCCAAGGCAATACCACCATTGGTAACAACGCCAGCCTAGACCGCTTAACCGTTACCTCACAACTGCTTGGTACCAATGCACTGGTCTTCCAAGGAGCCACTGACAATGCCTACACCACCACCTTTGCGATTGCTGATCCAACCGTTAACCGTACCATCACATTCCCTAATGCCACGGGTACGGTCTGTCTCACAACTGGCAACTGTGCTGGTACTGGTGGCAATGGTGACATCCTGCAAGGTGGTAATACTTTTGGCAGTAACGTCATCATTGGGGCAGACGATGCCTTTGGCATAGAACTCCAAGCTAATGGTATTACCCGCTTTAGCATAGACAACCTTGGTGCTGGTCTGATGAACGGTGCGCTCAGTGTGGCTGGCACCTTCACGGTCAATACTGACAAGCTCGTCGTCAACACTTCGTCCGGCAACACCGCCATTGGTTCTACTGACACCAGTACGTACAAGTTGAATGTTGCTGGAACCCTAAACACATCTGGTGCCATTACAACGACTGGCAACTTTACTCAGACTGGTAGTACGACATTTACTACTGGAACAGGTACCAATACCCTCAACGGCGCAACAACACTTGCAAGCACTCTACAAGTAAACGGCAACACCACTCTGGGTGATGCGAACACAGACACGACGACCGTCAGAGGCTTAACAACACTATCTGACTCAAGCAGCACCTATCCACTTCGCTTTGGTGCAGATGTTGACCTATACCGTGGCGCAGCCAACCGCCTCGACCTTGCTACAGGAGATAGTCTAAACTTAGTAAGTGGTAACATCCAACAAAACGGTACTAATAGGCTAACCACAGCCGGTCTCTTCCAAGCAGCAGATGGTGCAGTTGGTGGGCCAGCCTATAGCTTTAGTAGCTCAACAAATATGGGCATGTACCGTATAGATGCTAGCAATCTTGGCTTTAGTGTAGCTGGGACAGAAAGGCTTAGAGTCACTACTACTGGGGCTCAGGTAACTGGTGACTTAGCTGTAACGGGTAAAATTACACAAGGTGGTTACTTAGCGCTAGATAACGACAACTTAGTCTACAATGGAGATTTTGAAACTAATACAACTGCGGGCTGGTCGGGCTTGACAGACACAACGACCGGCGGTAACTCAGGCAATTACACTTCAAGAGTAGTTAACTCTTCAACAGTATTATCTGAAGACTATATACCAGTAGACCCAACCAAAGACACACTTCAGTTTGAAGCATATGTCAAAGAAACTGTTACAGGCACTACTCCAGGTGTTATCTACGCTGGTTACATTGCCTACAATGCAGCAAAATCGGCAATAACCACTGCACCATGTGGTACGTATTGCTACTTCGCTTCAGCTAGCTATAATATTCCAAACGACGGTAATTGGCATAAACTAAATGCGACAACCAGTGGAGAAGGTACTTCTTACCCCAACTTCCCAGTGGGTACAAAATATGTTCGGGTACTATTCCTAGCTAACTACAGCTCAGCAGGTGGTGAAACAACGTTAATTGATCACGTTAGTGTTAGAAAGATAAATAATGGCCCACTTTACGTTGGCGGTGACTTTACTAGTACTAATTTGGTAGATAACAACCAAGTTTCTAAGCTTTACACAGATGGTTCAAATAACCTTAACATCCAAACCGTCGCTGGTAACGGCAATATTGTTCTAACTCCTAATGGTTCTGGGTATGTAAATATTGCAAGCAACTTATACACTGGTGGCACGCAACGGCTTAGCGCCGCTGGGGCTCTTTCTAGCATCACTGGTTACAGCCAATCCAGTGGCGCTTACGGGTTTAGTGGCGGTGGTAACTTTAGCATAGATAGTTCGGGTTTAGACGTTTCTACAACAGGCACCATTACTGGCGCAACATGGAACGGCAATGTCATAACCGACATATATATAAACGATGCCTTAACGGTCAGTTCAGCAGGCTCAGTAGACTGGACTGCACTGACAAACTATCCAGGTGCTTGTAGCGCAGGGCAGGCCATAACTCAACTTGGCGACACAATAACTTGTTCCTCATTTGCTTCATCATCAGGTAGCGGTAACTATATCCAAAACCAATATGCAAGTGCCCAAAGTTCTAGCAACTTTTGGATAAGTGGCAATGGCCGCCTAGGTGGAAGTTTAACTGTAGACACTGGCTCAGCATTCACGGGCAGTAGCAATATCTTCCAAAACGGTAGTGGCAGTGGCTTTTTCCAAGTTTATGGAATAGGTGATGGCTATGGTGGGGGCACTATGGCGGTGTTTAAAAACGACAGCATTAATAGCTCAAATAACTATATTCGCTTACAAGCAGATGCCAATGGCACACCAATTAACTTTGCAGACTTCCAATACGGTGGTTCAAACAACCTTGTTATAAACAACACTGCTGGCGGTGGAATAGCATTAAATGGGGCTAATGTCACCATTGCTCAAGATCTTACAGTGACAGGCGCTGACCTTACCCTAGGCTCAGATGTTACCATCAGTCGTGGCGCCGCTAACCGCCTAGACCTCGCTACAGGTGATAGCCTTAACTTAGTAAGTGGTAACATCCAGCAAAACGGAACTAACAGACTAACCACAGCCGGTCTATTCCAAGCAGCAGATGGTGCAGTAGGTGGCCCATCCTACAGCTTTAGTAGTGATACTAATACTGGTATGTATTTAGTCGGCGCTGATACGCTCGGCTTTAGCACCGGTGGAAATGAAAGACTTAGGGTACAGTCTGATGGCTCAGTCAACATCTTAGCAAATAACATTATCAATGCTACGAGCCCTGTTGGTGGAAATACCATGAATTTTAGAGCAGGTGAATATAATATTCTTTATAATGCTACATCACGCCCCGGCTATACTGTTACACAGCCTGGTGCCGTAAGACTATTTTCATCGTTAGCATCGTTATTTGATGGTGACACAACACCCACTACAACATCAGGTGGAGATGTGTCAGCAGTAGCACCTGCTATAGTACAAGTTGATTTTCCTGTAAGAAATACACAGACAGGAGGAGTATCTTACGGGTGGAACAGTAGGTACTGGAGACCAACTAACTTCACAATTGAGCTATATACGTCACTAGACAACATCACATATAACTGGGAAACAGTTACTAATGTCACGGGCTATAGCAAAAACTACTACTACGCTTCTAATTCTATGGGGAAGTATGTAAAAGGGTATCGCATAACCATAACAGAAGACGCTTCTAATAACGGTATTCAGATAGGAGATCTATATCTCGACTTTGGTGAAGCATCACCATATCAAGAGCTGTATGTGAGTACCAATGGAGGAACAATCTATAATGGCAGCTTAAATATCGTTTCAGGCTCATTGTTAACCAACAACACAACCCGCCTCACTAACGCCGGAGTCCTCCAAAATGTAACCTACCAAGGTAATACCATCGCTAATACTTATCTAACTGGCAGCGGTGCCCTAACTGTAACAGCTGGCAATGGTCTAACTGGCGGTGGTAGCACTGCACTTGGTGGCTCTACTACCCTTACAGTTGGTGCTGGTAGCTGTATTACTGTGGCTGCTACTAACGTTGGTGTAACTAACAACTGTGTAGATGCAACAACGCTAGATGGTCTTGACTCTACCGCCTTTGCGCCGGCTACAGGTGGCAGTGGCTATGTACAATTGCAAGGCAGTACACCAGGAACAGCCCAAACTGGTAACCTTAACATTACAGGCACTGGTAGATTCGGTGCCGTATATGTAGGTAACGGCACCACAGGTACAATAAGCCTAGGCGACGGTTCATTCTCTAAAACCAGTGGCTCTGGCTTTCTGTTTAACTCATCTGTGAATGGCGTACAAGGCATTAATACTGGTGCAGGTGCAGGAACTAATCGTATAGACAGCAGTGGCAACTTAGTTAATATAGGTACCATAAGCTCTGGTCTCATTAATGGTCAAACAATATCATCATCAGCTAACTTTACTGGCAGCTTAACCGTTACTAGTGGAGCTACGACTATAAACCAAACTGCAGATGACGCAACCTTTACTGGTTTTGTCACCAATGACAGTGGTGTTCTTAAATATCGTACGACTGCACAAGTTGCTTCAGATATTGGTGCCGTTACCAAAACTACTACAACACAAGGTGGTACTCTCGTTGCTGGTAACTGGTACCGTATAGCGACTAGCGCGGGTGGTGGGGCAGGTAGAGGTGCAGCAAAAATAGTACTGTCTAATGGTGGCGGTAGTGGAGTTCCTAACCAAATTGTCATGAATGTTGTCAAAGACTGGGGAACATCTGGCTCAATAACTATGCTCAGTCAAAATGGCACAAGTTGTTGGAGCAATGTTCGTATGGTTAATGACAGCGGTGCACCTAATGTAACTTATATAGATGCTCAGGCTGTGGCAGCTTGTCAGTCAAGCGAAGTAACCGTAACTTCTGAAGGTTCTAGTATGAACTACTTCAGCGCCACTTCTTTTACTGCGCCTGCTGGTGGCAGTGAAGTTACAATAGCTAGCCTAGACATAACTGGCAATACTTTATTTGGTATCACTGGAGCAGGTACAAACAATGCATTCCGTATACAACCAAGCGCACTACTTTCTTCTCAGAATAACTATAGCCTACTAACTACAAGCACAGGCACCATTACTGTTAGTAATGCTTCCGGCACACTAGCTGCAGCCGGTATTTTAACAGTAGCCGGCAACACCACACTGGGTGATACAGCCACCGACACCACTACAGCAAGAGGCCTAACAACATTATCTGATTCCAGCGCTACGTACCCACTACGGTTTGGCTCAGACGTTAACTTATACCGTGGTGCAGCTAACCGCCTAGACATAGCCAGCGGGGATAGCCTAAATGTTATTAGTGGTCAAATCATGACAGATGCTGGTAACCTTTCGGTACTAACTACTGCTAGTGGTGCTACCAATATAAGGGCTAGAGGCTTGCTACTAGGATCATCATACGACAGTACGCCACTACAAAACGAAATTCGTTCAACAAATAACCAAAATCTAATACTTAACTCACGCGGTACAGGTAATCTATATCTGCAAACTGCAGACACAACTAAACTAACCGTGCAAAACAACGGTAATGTAGGTATAGGTACGACTACGCCGAACACAGCACTTGATGTAAACGGCGTCACTAGTAGGTCTCAAAACAACGTAAGAACATATAAAAATGTTTATACGTATAACATTTCTGCTTCAAACCAAACTGGTACTATAGTGCTTACCGCGCCAAAAGGCTTTACTGCTACTATGTTAAGATTCACTATTAAGGGCTATGATTATTCGGGCTATGGTGCGTGGGAGGCAATAGTTAGCGGATATGCTTACACTACTCCAAGCTGGGTAAATGCTTCGGCCGAAATACGCGGTAGTGCACCATTCACTACAATTAGACTAGCTAGTAACGGTACAAATCCAGTTATCATGCTAGGCAATACTTCTACAGTTTGGCAGTACCCCAAGGTGGTTATAGAAGAAATAATAGCAGGCCATAGCAGTATAGATGGCTGGGGTGATGCATGGAGTGGGGCATTAGTAACAGACGAAACTACACCTATTAATTACACTTTAATAAATACGCCTTCCCAAAGCGGACCTTTTATCCAAAACGGTAACAGCTTTGGTACTACGGCAACTCTGGGCACTAACGATTCACAAGCACTTGTATTAGAGACAGCAAATACCGCAAGACTAACTATTACAAATGCTGGTGCTGCAACATTTAGCGGTACACTAGCTGTAACCAGCACCAGCACCTTCACGGGCCTTGGTACCTTCAACGGTGGTATAACTGTAGCTAATAACTCTAACTTTAGCCAAACCGGTAGCGGAACTTTTAGCACTGGCACCGGTGCTAATACGTTGAATGGTGCTACCAGCATCACATCAACTCTATCAGTAACTGGTAACGCCACCTTTGACACAAACACACTATTTGTAGATGCAGCTCTCAACAGAGTAGGCATAGGCACTGCTACACCTAGCCGCAAGTTAGAAGTATATGGTGGTCATGGTGATACGCAACTATTGCTTCATTCTATTGGTGATGGTGGTGCAACTAACACAGCAGATCTTATGCTGTGGGCAAGCGAACCTGGCTACACATACACTGGTGTTGGTATAGCTAACAATATGTACAACACCACTGGCTTCCCGCGCATTAACACCAACCGCGGTGGCTCAATGATTCGCTTGTTAGATAATTCAATGCGCTTTTCAACAGTTAACTCATCGGGCACCCAACTAGACGGCTTAGTCTTAGATGGTTCTGGCAACCTAACGGCTGCTGGCGTAATACAAGGTACTAGGTTCACCTCTACTATTGCAACTGGTACTTCGCCATTTACCGTATCGTCTACAACAAAAGTTACAAACCTTAATGCCGATTTGCTAGACGGTCTAGACTCAACAGCTTTTGCTCCGGCTAGTGGAAGTGGTAACTATATTCAGAACCAAAACAGTAGTGCACAAAGTTCAAGCAATTATTGGATAAGCGGTGAAGGTAAAGCGAACAATCTTGTTGTTACTGGCACTGGTGGTGTATTGCAGTTTGAAAACACAGCTACCTTGCAGGCTAAAAATTCTGGTGGAACATATGAACAGTTCTTGTGGCCAAGGTGGAGCGACAATGTAATGTATCTTAACTATGGTGCAAGTGGCTTCAACATTCGCAATAATTCTTCTACAAGCACTATGTTTATGGGTAACAACGGTAATGTCTCGGTCGGTACAACGGGGTCAAGCTATAGGCTAACTGTTAACTACACAGCGCCCGCAACCTTTACAAATGCCGCAGGCGACTTTAACCAAATGTGGCAAGCAGGTGGAACCAACATTTTGGGTGTAGCCGCAAGCACCGGCGATACCACAGCAAGACTTGTCACGAACAACGGGTATAATTTAGCCTTCCATGCCAACGGTGCAGCAACGGCACACATGACATTAACCACAGCTGGTAATTTGGGAATCGGCCGAACTAACCCACAATATTTGTTGGATGTTTCAAAGGCCAATACATCTACCGGAGCATTTAGTAGCAATGCTCAAATGGCTCTCAGGAACAGTGATGGAACTACAAATAACTGGACAGAGCTAGCGTTTCACGGCAATGGCAGTATAGCGGCGGGTATTGCTGCACAGAATATCAATCATGGCAGTGCATACGCAAACCTTTCATTCTTTACTAGAGGAGCAAGCGGCTGGAGTAACAAACTGACAATTCTTAGCGATGGCAATGTCGGTATTGGCGACACTAATCCTGCAGCTAAATTAAC
This sequence comes from Candidatus Nomurabacteria bacterium, assembly GCA_020631975.1. NCBI lineage: Bacteria > Candidatus Nomuraibacteriota > Candidatus Nomurabacteria bacterium. The sequence goes on along the minus strand of JACKGO010000002.1, from coordinate 49,239 downwards.
AGTAAATGGCAACATACTTGCTAGCTCAAACAGCTATCTCAACTTCGGCTCAACCAGTGGTTCAGCTGGTTATGGCATAAGAGACAATGCTGGTACCTTGCAGGTAAAAAATAATGCCGGCTCTTGGCAAAATATTAGCGCTGCTGTATGGACTTCGTCAGGCGGGGCGTTGAGCATGGTAAATACAACAGACCTACTAAAGGTTAATGGTGCTAATGCGTATTCCTACGCACAAAGCATTTTAGTTAACGGTGATCTAGAACAATGGAACGCAGCAAATGATGTACCAATTGGCTATGGTACATTTTGGCAACTCCGCTCAACATCTACCAGAAGTGCCACTCATTATGGCAATGTTGGTTCATATTCTGCGGCTGCCACTTTTGCGGCAAACCCGGGTGGGGGTGGTTACCAGCGGTATGATATGTTAGATTCATTTGATGTATCACCCGGCGAATTTATAGAAGTGTCCGCCTATGGTTTTTACTCAGGTACCGCCGGTGGTGTTGTACCAAATCTTTCCATTGGGATACTTTTGAACGATAGTGCAAATGACCCTATGTTCTTTGTCCCAGGAGCAGCCATATACACAGTAAAAGATTGCAACCTCACAACGAGCTGGGCAGAATGTAGAGGTACATTCCAAATACCTGCCGGCAAGTTAAAAGGCAGAATAGTTATTAGTACAGGCCAGGGTGATGCCGCTGGTGCGATAACTGCTTATGTAGACAAAATACAAGCACAAAAACGCTCGTTTGCCGTTACAAGTACTGGTGTGGGTATCAATGCTGGTAAGGATATCTTTTTTGGAAGAGAAGAATTGTTTGGTGGGGTAGATACGGGTGGTTCTGATTATGGGTATATACATTGGGATAACGATAATAATGCTTATAACTACTGGGGTGATAGTACAGAAAACGGCGCATTGATCATTGGGGTCCAGAATGATGGTAACAATGTAAATAGTGATGTACTCGTACAGTATTCACCAGCTGCAGTCATAACTCATAGTCGCGAGCAGATTTGGCAAGATGGCGCGTCAATTACTAACAAGTATGCCAATATATATAATGGTGGCTTTTGGAGTAATGGTAGCATTACAGCTGATAGTGCTGTCTATGCATCTAACTGGTTTAGGTCTTATGGACAGACAGGATGGTATAACGAGAATTATGGTGCGGGCATATACTCTATCGAAAGTAATGTTGTTCGAACATATCAAAACAATAGTTTTAGAGTGTATGGTAACTATAATTACATGCAACTTTGGACTAATACTGGTACTAATGCTGCATATATAGGAGTAAATAATTCTACTTCGGCACTAGCTCTAAACCCCGGTGCTCAATGGGCGACAATTGGTGACCCAGGTCAACGAATGAGCCTGAGTCTTTATACCCAAACTTCAAATTGTACTATACATGGTTCTCTATCATGCACATCAGATGAAAGGCTGAAATATATAGATAGTTCAGCAACAGGCAATCTTGCTAAGATAATGCAACTACAGCCCACTTACTATAGATACAAGTCAGATCCTGGTACCCAAAAACTCGGGCTAATAGCTCAGAATGTCCAAACGGTTTTACCTGAATTTGTGAGCGTAGATAGTCAAGGTTATCTGCTACTAGATACCGCAGGCCTCGTCACACCTCTCATCGGCGCCGTTCAAGAACAACAAGCCATGATAACCGATGCTCAAAATCGCCTTACCGCGCTTGAAAACTCCATTCAACCGGCCTCTAACAACATTCTAGACCTCACTAACGGTGGCACAATACAAGGTAGCCTAAATATAGTAGGTAGCCTAAATGTCACCGGCCCAGTAACCATGAAGAGCCTAACTGTAACAGACAATGTAGTAATAGCTGGTAACCTAACAGTAGAGAACATCACCGTCGCTAACATCACCGTAAACGGTAAAATTATCACTGCTGGTAATACACCTACGGTCAGCACAGGCGTAGCAGCTGGCACAGAAGACGTACTGAACAATATCGCAGCCCCCGTAGTAACTGTTAGTGGTAACGATACATCCGGCACTATTACAGTGGTTGCCGGCGCAAACACAACCGCAGACGAACTCGCAAAAGTTACCTTTAATACTGCCTTTACCAATAAACCACGCGTAGTATTTAGCCCAGCTAACCGCGATAGTGCCAAAGTAGGCGCATATTACGACGGCTCTACAACCACCAACACCAGCTTTAGTATTTATACAGATCAGGCACCTCAAGCCGGAAAGACGTACACCTTTACGTACTTTATTGTGGAATAAACATGAATAATAACAGTAATATCACCAGTAAAAACAAAGACAACAAAGCTAAACAGTGCGGTATGCATATTGCGCGCACTATAAAATACTATCTACAAACTACTATCTACTACATTGGTGGGCATAGCCCACCATGATGCTAAGGTGTCTGTGTACCATCGCAGATACATAAAAACAACCTTAGCCAAAAACAAACACTTTAAAAATAACACCAACACAAAAAACTACACCAACCCTATGGTACATACATCAATAAAGCTGCGGAACTTTAAAGAAAGTAGTACCAACAAAGCAGGGCATAAAAAACCAAAATAAATATCTATAAAAAAGTGAGCCGGGCGTAGTGCACCCAAATAGTGCATCATCGCTTGTTCTCTACAAAACGCGAATACTATTCGCCAGCTAAAACAAAACAAAAACCAACACAAGCAGGGCAGGCACACTGCGGAGTTGCCTAAACCCATACAAACCAAAAATAAAATAAGTATAGCCCACAGTTTAAACAACTATGGGCTATACTTTTACACCCAATCTACCCCAACAAAAAAACAAACAAATCCACCCCCCAAACCCCCCTAAACCCCTCAAAACCTTTGCTATCGGGTTGGACCCGATAGCAAGTGGCCTACCACACAGCGGCGTACACCTTCACAACATGCTATCGGGTTGGACCCGATAGCAGAAAGGGGGTGGGTGTGGTAGGATGGTGGTATGCCGGGAAGAAACCTTATTAAGCAGTACGCAGCCGAGAGTTACTATCATTTTTATAACAGGGGTGTAAATAAAAATCGTATATTTAGGGATCAAGAAGACTTTATTGTTTTCTTAGCGCTATTAAAGCGGTATCTTGGTATAAAAAAAGTGAAGAAGGCAAATAGAACGAACCACCCAAATTTTTATAACGAAGTTGATCTACTGGCTTATTGCTTAATGAGCAACCACTTTCATTTGTTCATTTACCAAAAAGAAGACCCCACAGCAATTACAAATTTTATGCGGAGTTTGGCCACAGCGTACGGCATGTACTTTAACAAAAAATACAAACGGGTCGGGCCAGTGTTTCAGCAGAGGTATCGTGCAGTAAGAATTACTGATGATGCGCAGCTACTACACATCAGCCGTTACATTCATTTAAACCCAGATAACTATAATACCTACGAATGGTCTAGCTTGCCATATTATTTGGGCAATAAAACTGCAGACTGGGTTAAGTCAAATAAGATTTTAGAACTATTTGATGATGTTAATTATGCCGATTTTGTAGCAGATTATAAGGCGTATCATGATGATCTTAACGTGATCAAGCAATTTATAGCCAATACACCGTAATTGGGGCTATTGGGTGCTATAATTAGACTTACGCTTATGCTAAGAGTACAAAACAAAAAACAGGTGGCCAAGCGGCTGGCAATTGCAGTCGTTTTGATTGTATTTGGCATGGTGTCTGGGGGCGTCTTAACTGTAGTAATTTATAAGAATTCACTAAACACCAAACAGGAACGCTATAATTTGCTAGCAGATCGTATCCTTAGCACTAATGGCAATGAACGAATCGTGAATTTTACAGATTTAAGGCAAAAGTTAACAGATTACACAGATGCGAACTTACAAAACATTGACTACAGCATTTATTATGAGTATTTACCTACCGGAACATCTGTTGGGCTTAACGAAACACACACCTTAATTGGCGCATCATTGCTTAAAGTGCCTTTTGCCATGCAATACTACCATGCGCTAGAAGAAGGTACGCTGAAAAAAGACGATATTATTACTTTAACGCAAGCAAATCTAGACAGTACGTACGGTAGTTTATATAAAAAGGGCAGTGGCTACAAACTGACATTAGACGATCTAGTAACAACAATGTTACGAGATTCAGACAACACAGCCTTGCGGGCACTAGCAGATGTATTATCACAAAAAGTAGGCTTACAAACAATTGATCAAGTATTTAATTTTGTTGATTTATCTTATGCTAGCGATAAAGAAGGCTCAACTTTAATTGGTGCAGAGGCGTATTCTTCTATCTTAAAATGCTTATATTTTGCATGCTATATATCTAAAGAACATTCCCAAGAAATGTTGTATACACTTACAAATACAACATTTAATGACAGGCTAAAACGGTACATACCGCAAGATACAATGCCCACTATAGCCCATAAAATTGGGAGTTTTGAGCAAAGTACTCAAAGTGATTGTGGCATATTTTACGTACCAACACGCCCGTACTTACTGTGTGTAATGATTAATGGTAGTGATGAATTCGCCAGCCAACACATAGGTAAAATTTCAGTTATTGTGTATGAACATATGACACAAAACCTTGAGTAACATGTAATCAATTTTGTAAGATAATTAAAATATACCTGTGGAAAACTCTACGTGGTATAATTATAATGTTGTAAATAATATTACAATTAATTTTGCTATCTAACTATAAGATTTTATATATTAAAGCTGTTACGATGTTGTATACACAACATATTGTACACATTATTTACACATTTTTGGGTGTATTCACATGTTCTATTTTTGTATACAAAATGGCTTGCTTGCTGCGGCTAATCATATATACTAAAACCTGTAAACCAAAACAGCGGTATACACACACAAACACTAAAAAAACAAAAAAACCAAAAAACCAACATGCTGCGCAAATGGCGTTATTGGCTAAAAGGCCGCAACGTCGCACCTACCAACAGATATCTTAGGCACAGATCCCACATAAGCGGGCCTGTGTTTTTTGTTTTTTATAGACTTACAAAATTATGTACATACGTACTACATCCTGGTAGTACCAATTCCCACTCAACCCGTATATTCCATCGCACCATTACTGCCAGCTCTCTTTTGTTCACCCTCACTCTCAGCCTCCTTACCGCTATATATCTATATACGCCCGCCTTCACACCCAACGCGTTAGCAGCCGCCAACACCACCATTAACTTCCAAGCCCGTATCCTCACCAACACCGGCGCCCTGGTGCCTGATGGCTACTACAACGTCCAGTTTAAACTGTACGATGCAGCCTCTGGTGGCACACTGCTCTGGACAGACACTCGCTACGACACCAATGGCGCCGCACCTGGCAACGACTACCGTGTCCAGGTCAAGAACGGCTACCTGACTGTCAGCCTGGCAGATACCACGGCTGGTGGTACAGCCTTTCCTGGCACCATAGACTGGAGCCAAGAACTCTGGCTCAGCATGAACATCGGCGGTCCTACTCAAACCGCCACCCCACCATGGAATGGTGAGATGAACCCTCGCATCAAGGTAACGGCTGTACCATACGCCTTTGCTGCCCAACAAGCCCAAACCCTCAAAGGAGCCACGGGCTCCTTTACAGCTGACCAACTGGCCCAACTGGCACCTAGTGCCACCCAAACTGTCAACTCAGCCAACACGGCACTGCGGATCAACCAAACTGGTACTGGTAGCTTACTCCAGCTTCAGTCTGGTGGTAACGACCGACTACTGCTAGCAGCTAACGGTAACCTAACCGTAGCTGGTACTGGTGTCTTCCAAGGCGCCAGTGTCAGTATTGGTACTACTACTCAAGCTGGTGTTCTCACTCTTAGTGACGGTAGCAGTAATACCACCACCATCCAGTCAGCGGCCATTAGCTCTAACCTGACTTTCACCCTCCCAGCTACTAACGGCACTAGCGGTGACTGTCTAGTCACTAACGGCACTGGTGTTCTTAGCTTCAGCAGTACCTGTGGAGCAGGTGGTAGTGGTAGTGCTCCTAACAATGCTCAGTATCTCACCCTAGCTTATGACTCTGGTCTATCTAACGAACGCTTGCTCAGTGCTGGCACTAACATCAGCGTCGCTGACACAGGTGCCAACGGCACCTTGACCATCAATGTCGCTAACTCTCCAACCTTTAGCGGTACTCTAACTGTCCAAGGAGCTTCCGTTAGTGTCGGTACTACCAGCCAAGCTGGTAGCTTAGTCCTAAGCGACGGTAGCTCTAACACGACCACTCTCCAGTCAGCTGCTATTGCTAGTAACCTAACCTTCAAACTACCTAGTGGCTACGGCGGTAGTGGTGACTGTATTGTTGGTGACGCTAGTGGTAACCTAAGCTTCAGCAGTACTTGTGGTACAGGTGGTAGTGGTAGCGCTCCAATTGCTGCTAGCTACATTACCGTAGGTTTAGACGGTACCCTAACTAACGAACGAGTTCTAACCGCCGGCTCTAACATCAGCATCACTGATGGTGGGGCTAATGGGAGTTTGACGGTTAATGTGGTTAACAACCCAAGCTTCACTGGCGGAGCTACCATCCGCGGTCTAACCGTAGACACAGCTACAGCTACAGATGATCTATTAGTACTCAGTGTCACAACTGGTGGAGCCGGTCGCTTTACCGGTACTATTACCAGCGCCGATTTAACTGCTAACAGAACCTACACTCTACCTAATGCTACCGGTACTATTCTAACTACTGGTAACTTAAGCGCTATTACCGCTACTGGCACTATTACTAGTGGTACTTGGCAGGGTAGTGTCATCACAGATACATATATTAACGACACCCTAACTATTGGTTCTGGCAGTACAGTTGACTGGACTGCTCTAAACAATTACCCAGCTGCCTGTAGTGCTGGTAACGCTATTACTGCTCTAGGAGATACCATTACTTGTACCGCATTTGCAGCTAGCTCTGGTTCGGCCAACTATATCCAAGCTCAAGGTACTACACCAGGTACAGCCCAGAACACTAACTTTAATATTGGTACTGGTACTGGTATTGCTGCCACTCTTAATGCTACAACTAGCATTCTATTAAATGGCGCCAACATTAATACTGGCGGCACACTAAGTAATGTTGCTTACAAAGACCAAGCTAACAGCTTTAGTGCTGCTAACACCTTCACTGCAGCTAATGCTCTAACCCTTGGTACAACTGGTTCTAATAATGGTGGAGTTGTCTTTAGAAGTTCCGGTGCTGGTTCTAGCACTATTACTCTTCAAGCTTTAACCACACTAGGTGCTACTGCTCGAACTATTACTCTACCTGACGGTTCTGGTACGGTAGCTGTCAGTGCTAGTGGAGCATTGTCACTTAGTGCTACGACTGGTGCTCTAACTATTGCCGATGCCGCAGCTAATGGCACTACCAAGGTGCTGCTACCTTTACAGCCGCCGACTTTAACGATGCCGCCGGCGTTATATCCCTTGATTACGCTAACGGCCAAGCAGCTAGTGGTTCAACTAAAGGTTTCTTAACTGCCGCCGATTGGACAACCTTTAATGGCAAGCTAGCGGCTGAAGCAGATACCCTCAAAGTGTTACTACTCGTGGTGCTACAACTACCACAGCTAGCTCCTTCACTGGCGGAGCTACCATTCGTGGTCTAACTGTAGATAATGCTACGGCAACCGATGATCGTATTCTTATTACTTCAGCCGCTCTTGGTACTGGTGCTCGTTTTGACGGTACGATAACCAACGCCAACCTAACCGCTGCTAGAACTTACACTCTACAAGATAACTCTGGTATTATTCCGTTATCTACAGCTGGTAACAGCTTATTCTTTACTACTAGTGGCGCTACCAGCTTAACGCTTCCAACAACTGGCACTGTCTGTACCACCGCCACTTGTCTAACCTCATTCTCTGAAGCAGATACCCTAGCAACTGTCACAGCTCGTGGTGCGAGCACTGCAACTGCTTCAACTTTTAGTGGCGGCCTAAGTGCAACCGGAGCAGGTACGGGCCTTAGTGTTACCAACAATGCTACTGTTGGTGGTGGATTAACTGTTGGGCCGGGCAGTGGTGAAGCGGCCGCTGTAATAACTGGCGGTAGCACAGGTTCTCAGAGATTATCATTTAGCTATGGTGCTACTACCAACTGGTCAATAGGTGCTATTGGCGGAGGTGCTAACCCAGCATTTCAAGTCCAGCGATACAATGGTGGTACTTATGTAGATGCTCCAATTGAAGTTCTGAATACTACGGGAGATGTTCTATTGGCTGGTGGCAATAGTTCTACAGGCTGTACAATCACTAATTCTAGTGGTAACTTTGCTTGTTCTGGTTCATTAACCTTTGGTGCAGACACTACCCTAAGCCGTGGTGCAGCCAACCGCCTAGACCTTGCATCTGGTGATAGTCTTAACCTAGTAAGTGGTAACATCCAACAAAACGGTACTAATAGGCTAACTACAGCCGGTCTTTTCCAAGCAGCAGATGGTGCAGTCGGTGGCCCAAGCTACAGCTTTAGTAGCTCTACCAACATGGGTATGTACCGTATAGATGCCAACAACCTCGGCTTTAGTGTTGGTGGCACAGAACGATTTAGGGTCAGTAGTACAGGCGCTCAGGTAACTGGTGACTTAGCCGTAACGGGTAAAATCACTCAAGGCGGCTACTTAGTGCCAGATAACGATAATCTTTTATATAATGGTGACTTTGAAACAAATACTACCGCAGGATGGTCAGGGATTACTGGCATTGTTACCGGAGCTAACTCTGGTAACTATACAGCTCAGTCGGTTAATGCTGGCACTATTGAGTCAGATGACTATATACCGGTTGACCCAACTAAAGACACTCTGCAACTAGAAGGCTATTTCAAAGAAACAGTTACTGGCTCAACCCCAGGAACATTATACTTTGGATATAAAGCATATAACGCATCGAAAGTAGCTATTCTGACCGCGCCTTGTGGTAGTTGGTGTTATTTTGCTGCCTCTGCCTATAATATTCCTAACGATGGCAACTGGCATAAATTTAATGCAACCACCAGTGGAGAGGAACGGTATTCCCCAACTTCCCAGTTGGCACCAAATATGTAAGGGTTATCATTTTAACAAACTATGCTTCGGTAGGTGGTGAAACCACTCTAATTGATCATATAAGTCTTAAGAAGATAAATAACGGCCCACTCTATGTCGGTGGTGATTTTACTTCTACTAACCAGGTTAATAACAACCAACTCTCCAAACTTTACACAGACGGTTCTAATAATCTTAATGTGCAAACTACTGCGGGTAACGGTAACATTGTTCTAACTCCAAATGGTACGGGTAATGTTAATGTATCTAGTGGCAACCTCAAGTAGGAGCCACAACTGTCATTAGCTCAGGTAGAGCTATCCAGAACGCTACCGCTATTACTAGCTCTGGTACTATTACCTTTAGTGGTCTTAGTACAGCCGGTATTGTCACCAATACCGCAGCTGGTGTACTTGGTACTGTAGCTAGTGTCCCAGTCGCTAACGGTGGTACTGGCTCGTCTACCGCCGCTGGTGCTCGAACTAACCTGGGGGCTACTACAGTCGGTGGTAACCTATTTACTCTTACTAACCCAAGCGCCATTACATTCCTAAGAGTTAATGCCGACAACACTGTCTCAGCTCTAGATGCTGCTAGCTTCAGAACCGCTATTGGAGCAGGTACTAGCAGTACTACTGGTACAGTTACTAGCGTATCTGGTAGTGGTGGCACCACTGGCTTAACCCTAGGTGGTGGCCCGATAACTACTAGTGGTACCTTAACTCTAGGTGGTACCTTAGCCGTCGCTAATGGCGGTACCGGCGCTACTACTGCTCAAGGCGCCATTAACGCCATATCTGGTCTAACTACTAATGGTGATCTGCTGTACTCTAACGGTACTAACTCTACTCGACTAGCTCGAGGTACTAATGGTCAGTGTCTAACTAGTAATGCGACTACGCTTATATGGGGCAGTTGTGGTCTAGCTAGTGAAGCAGATACCCTTGCTACCGTAACTGGTAGAGGAGCTAGCACTGCTACAGCTTCTACCTTCAGTGGTGGCTTAAGCGCTACAGGTGCTGGCACCGGCCTTAGTGTTACTAACAACGCAACCATCGGCGGAACACTCGGAGTAACCGGTACAACTACACTAGGTGTACTCAACTCTGGTGCTATTACAACCACAGGCAACTTCTCCCAAACTGGTGCCACCACCTTCTCAACAGGTACTGGTGCTAACACTCTAAATGGTGCCACCACCTTCAATAGCTCAGTTACTGTATCCGGTGCAAACACATTAGCTCTTGGCACAGGTGCTTTCACTACATCAGGTAACTTCACTCAATCTGGTGCTACCACCTTCTCAACAGGTACTGGTGCTAACACTCTAAATGGTGCCACAACTCTAAGTAGCACTCTAGCCGTAACTGGCACATCAACTCTAACCGGAGCACTAACTAAACAACACCGCATATGTGCGGAACCTAACAACCGGGACTGCCACTGCTACAGACGACCAGCTTATATTGTCCGTTACAGCAGGTGGTGCAGCTAGATTCAACGGAACTATTACTAGTGCCGATCAACCGCTAACCAGACATGGACTCTACCTAACTCTAGTGGCACTCTTTGTACTACTGCAACCTGTCTAACCTCATTCACAGAAGCAGATACCCTAGCTACCGTTACTGGTAGAGGAGCCAGCACTGCTACAGCTTCTACCTTTAGTGGTGGACTAAGTGCTACAGGTGTCGGTACCAGCCTTGCCATTACAAACAATGCCACTATTGGCGGCAGTCTAACATTTGGTGGAGACACTGCCTTAAGCCGTGGCGCCGCTAACCGCTTAGACTTAGCAACTGGCGATAGCCTAAATCTAGTAAGTGGTAACTTACAAGTAGGAGCCACAACTGTCATCAGTTCAGGTAGAGCTATCCAAAACGCTACCGCTATTACTAGCTCTGGTACCATTACATTTAGTAGCTTAAACACTGCAGGTTTACTACAAACTAATGGTTCTGGTGTGCTTAGCACTGGAGCAGTAGACAGAAACAGTGCTACTTACTTCAATACAACCCTAAGTGTCTCCAACGGTGGTACTGGTCTTAGTAGCTACACCACAGGTGACTTACTCTATGCATCAGGTGCTACAACCATAAGCAAACTAGCAGCTGTCGCCAGTGGTTCATGCCTAATATCTAATGGGGTAGGGGCTGCACCTAGTTGGGGTAGTTGTGGAACTGGCTTTGTACAGCTCGCTCCAGCCAGCGCACAAACAGATAGTTACCAATAACAGCTCTATATTCATTAACAAAACAGGTGCAAGTGGTAACTTACTCACCTTACAAAAAGGCGCTAGCAATGTGCTAACAGTAGGTAACACTGGCGCTACAACCTTCAAAAACACAGTAGATTCAAGCACTGCCTTCAGGGTGCAGAATAGCGCTAGTAACAGTTTATTCACAATAGACACTTCTGGGTCAGCTATTTATTTAGAAAATCTGATAAGTCAGAATGTCTCTGGAGGTTCTGGTTTATATGTTGATACTGTTGCTACCAGCAACACCTTCAATCAAAATGGTTCATTATTCACTGTAACAGCTACGCCTTCTTCAGTTTCTAATGAATCTTATGCCGCAGTCGGTACTTGGGCTGGAACAACCAGTAACAACATGACAAATGCCTTACTCTATGGCGTTAATGGACAAGCAGCTAACGAGGGAACGGGTACAGTCGGTTATGTATATGGTGGACAATTTAGAGTATTCAACCAAACCACAGGCACAATTACAAACGCAACAGGTATTAATGCCCAAATAAGAAACTCTAGCACGGGAACCATTACAAACGCTATTGGCATTAGTGTAGCCAACCCACTAAACAACGGCACCATTGCCAACAATTATGGTATTTTTGTAGAGAATTTGACTACTGGCACAAACAGGTTTCCACTTTACTTGCAGGGTGCCACTAACCCCATAGTTAGCATAAATAGCAATGGAGAAAGCTTATTTAGAAACCAAGTCAACTCGCCTACCGCTTTTCAGGTGCAGAACGCAGCCGGTGTCGCAATGCTAAAGGTGGACACAGCAAACGGTAGGGTTATTATTGGCGATGACCCAACGTCAAGTGGAGCAACAGCAAGACTTTACTTTGGCGATTACGGCATTGGTACTAATGTTTGGGTAGGTGAACAGTCAACCACCGACACCGATATTCTACAGCTTCAAGGTAAGAATGGTATTTACTTAACAGTTAGCGGTTCTCCGCAAAATGTAGTTCGTGTGTACTCGGACGGCTCGGCTGTATTTCAAAACATTACAGATACGACCCAAGCATTTCAGCTTCAAAATGCTACAGGCAATGTATTATTCAATATGGATAATCAAACTGGGTCAACTGTAGGCACAGGTTATATCATTAACAATTCTATAAGAGATAACAATAATGAAATTGAAAATCCTGGTTTTGAGTCTGGTTTGGGTAATGCTAGTTCCAGTGGGTGGTGGACAACTGGTGATATAGTCAACAATAATGCTAGGTCTGGCAATAATTCATATAGCATAAGTGCGGCTGGACCTAAAGATGTGGGTACCGTTAAAAGGGTGCCTGTGCAACCTGGGCAGGTAATTTATTATGAAGGTTGGGTCAAGCGTTCTGCCGGTGGTGGCGGTACTGGTGGTTTCTATGTTGAGTTTACAGATAAAGATTTTGCCAACCCTAGCTTCACAACAGATGTCTGGACAGATCCTGGCACAAGTTACACGCTCAGAACTAACAGTGTCGTTGTTCCTGCGGGCAAGTACTTTATGAACTTTAATTTAACAAAACGAACAGGTGCAACGGGTACATGGTACTACGACGATGTCTACCTAAAAATCGCCAGTGAACAGTCCCCAAGTGTATTTAAGAATTCAGTTGACTCAACAACTGCCTTCCAAGTACAAAATGCAGCCGGCAACACATTGCTAAATGTAGACACCACCACCGCCCGGGGCTTTGTAAGTGTTGCTCTAGGTAATGCTGCTAGTACCAACGCTGTTTGTTCTAGCCTAGCAAATGGTACCGCACCAACAGCCAACACTGCCTATCAACTTCGTGACTGTAACGCAGCCCCAGCTGCTGACTACGCAGAAATGTACCCGGTCACTAGTGGTGTTGAATATGGCGACATTGTGGCCATAGGCACTGAAATGGTTAATACCTACGACGAAACAGACGGTAATGTAGACTGGAACAAAGTAAAAGGCCAGGTAACTCGCCTAGTTAAAACCAGTAGTTCGTACCAAGCTAATGTTATAGGTATTGTATCTAACAATTATGGGGACTTCACTTCGGCTGGTCATAACATAAAAGAAGAAGACAACCCAATGCCTGTCGCTCTAAACGGCCGTGTACCAGTTAAAATATCTGTTGCTTCCAGCAACATCCAACCAGGTGACTACATTACTACTTCACCAGACACTGGTAAAGCTCAAAAAGCTGAAGCTGCCGGTACCGTTATAGGTAAAGCTCTAGAAGCCTGGGATCCGCTAAGTGGTAAAACTACCGTTATGGTTTATGTAGAACAAGGCTATTACCCAGGCCCACCACTAAGTACCGTCTTACAAGGTGCCAGCCTAGACATTAGTGGCAGCGCTACTATTAATGGCAATATGTCTATTGGCGGTAGCCTGAATGTATCTGGCAACACAACCTTAACAAGCCTTACGGTTAATGGCAACGCTATCTTTAACGGCAACCTAACAGTAGAGAACATCACCGTAGCTAACATTACTATAAACGGCCACATCATAACAGCTGGTAACGCCCCAGTAGCAACAGCAGGTACAGCAGCAGGTACAGAAGACACCCTAAACAACATACCAGCCCCACAAGTAACCATAGAAGGTAACGACACCGCCGGAACCATAACTATAATTGCTGGTGCCAACACCACAGCAGGCGACTTAGCCGAAATAGCTTTTAACGCACAGTTTGATATAGCACCAAGAGCCATATTATCTGCCAAAAATGCCAACACAGCTAGCCTACAAATATTTAATAGCACGCAGCAAAACACACTAATAATACAAACACTTAATGCACCAATAACCGGCCAAACGTATACGTTTGACTACATCATTGTGCAGTAAAATAGGCTACTAAATTATTAATATGTGTGCATAAAGCTGAGTATAAAAATGGCAGAGCTATTCAAACATATGTTGCATGGTGTATAGTTTTACCAAACTTATCCACAGAAATTACAGGGGTAAAAAAAAGTGAACACTATTTTTGTGCAAAAGTGTTGCACCATAAGCATTACAGTGCAATAATGTAAGTACAAACAAAAACATTTCAAAAAGTTAAATGCAACTACTAATCTCGCAGCTGGTAGTTGCATTTTTCTTTTGCCAGAAAATTAGTACCCACGTAGTGCCTACAATGCAAAAACAGGATCCTAAAAAGATCCTGTTTTTTACTAGCTATTCAATACGTAATGTAAATTACTATTTAGTAGCTTTTGTGCGGCGGCTAATACGGCCACCTTTTGCGCCTGCTGTTCGAGCAAGCTCACGGTTGGCTGCAAAGCCACCAGTTGTGCCTTTTTTGCCGCCCATTGCGCCAATACGTGCATAAAAATCTTTGCCGTATTTAGCCTTGTTTGTCGCAGCGGCACTTTTACCGCCTGTTATTGTACCTGCCATTTAGTATCCTCCCTTGATTACTAAATAAAAAAAGAGTGCCATCTGCCTGCATAGACAGAGAACACCCTCTATAAACACTAATCTAACACGCTATTGCTAAAAAGTCAATATAATTATGCTAAAACCAATTATTTCAAACATGCATTTAATTCTACTCTGCTTTCCAAGAATTATTACTTACTTTTTCTAACAGTCTGTCAGCTAGCGGATAAAAATAGCATATTTAGACTGATCCTTTGCAACTTTTACCGCCAAAAGTTGCGTAAAAGCGCTGGGCGTAGCACCGCAGTTCTTATCTATTGATACATGAGTACATTGGCACAAAAGTATTTGCTTACTTTTTCTGCCGGCTAAAAAGTAACAAAAAGCCTCGGCGCTTCTTTGCAACGACGTACTTGCCAGTATTTCTGACATATCGCAAAAAGAACTAACAATTTGCTTTTTACTTCAGAATAAATTGCTCAAACATCTTTTTGCCTTGGACATGTCATAAATACGGCATCTAAATCACTATGCAAAGAAGATGCCCTTTGTGCCTATCGGCACAAACAAAGAAGGTATTCTTCTAAGCGTCACAAGTGGCGCATGGGGGTCCGGGGCATCGGCTTTACCCAGGATGCAATCGGTAACAATAACAACTTATAAGCAAAAAGGTGTTAAGCCACCATTATCTGAAGTAATAAAGCTAGGGTGGAGCCTGTCCGTCTACTGACGGATTCTTTTTGCAGTTGTTATAGTTATCCATAGTGCACGCATAGGTAAAACGCAGCCCCGGTGCTTTGCCCAACTTTAGCGCATAAAGTTGGATAGGGTATTTTGACCAGACAAAGAAAGAGAATACATTGCGGTGGTTTGCCTACTATAGCATGCAAAGTAGGATTACAAAAATAGATAAGAGTACTAGTATTCCTCTCGACAGTTTTGTTGCTTAAACAAGTATTAATAAGTGAAATCTACCAAATTATTAAATGACGCTAGATGATTCCATACTAACTATTCATAATTAACTGGTGACAATTGTGCGGGACACGCGGCACAGTGGCGAAGATGGGACCTTCCAGCTGGTTTGGCAATTAAAACAGCCGTACGTGCCGTTACTACGCTGCAACCCTACAACAGTACAAGAAGGGCAGGTTGCGCGTTTGTGTAACCAGTCGCGATATGTATCTAGGCAATCTTGAATGTGGTCTTCATCTATAGGAACACCAAGCTCAAGCGCCATGGTCTTTGCCTCTTGCCACGCTGCGACCTCATGTCGTAAAAGATCGACATCACTTTTATAGTCTATGTGGTTAAGGCTAGCGTGGGCGACCTCGTGTATAAGTGCCCAAGCAGACTGCGTATCATTTGTATTGGTTATATGGTAGGTCACAGTTTTATTACTGGGCGACCACGCAAACTTGTTGCCCTTTACAAAATTCACGTTAGGGTACTGTGTTTTTAGGACCGATAAGACATTAGCTACGCTGGGCATACTGTTTTGCAAGTACCGCACACCCATACACGACAGCTTCTTCTGCTGCTTGTGCAGGCACGATTTTTGGTGTGGCTACTAACACCGGTGTTATTTCTTTAATGTAACTCTGTAAATAGGCACCATATTTTTTAAAATGAGTACCTACGCCACCGCCTATAATAATGATATCTGGGTCAAGAACGCATGTAAGATCTACGATACCAATGGCAAATAGCTTGGCTATGTCTTGCCACGCTTTTGGGTCATTTATTTCTGATGCACGTTTGCCATATTTTGCAACAATGGCTCTGCCGCTTGCGAACTTTTCCCATATTTGTAATTTGCCTTCATGTTCCAGCAGCATATTGCCACCTTCTGCGTCAAAAAAGTCAGGGTCTAGCACACCGTCTGTAATGACGCCGGTTCCGATACCAGTACTAATAGTTATGTACAGCGCGACGTGTGGTAGTGGTTTTATACGGTTTGCTTCTGAAAGACCAGCCAAGTTTGCATCGTTTTCTATGAGTGTTTTTTTGCCAGTAATTTTGGCGATATCTGCCCGAATGGGTACGTTCTTCCATGGCAAATTGCCAAAGGCAAGGGCAATGCCATTTTGCCTGTCTAGCTTGCCAGGTACAGCAGCCACTACCAGATTATAATCAGTTGTTATTGCCACAACGTTAGCAGCCAATTCTTTTTTAAAATCGCTATATTTTTGTGGCGTAGGAAACTTAATTTCTTGTACTGGATTACCTTGTTCGTCGCATGGGGCAATGAGTGTTTTTGACCCCCCAATGTCTATTGCTAATATCATTCTTTTATCTTACCACACGTACTACACAAAGAATCCTATACATACTTACTTTTCTCATCCAGCAAGAAAAGTAAACAAATAGCTTATTCTACTTTATTTATGTAACGTACAACTTTTACCGCCAAAAGTTGTAACAAAAGCGCTGGGCAGCCTCCTCATCTTACTAGGCTGATAGTAAAACCCACATGGCACAAAAAGAACTTTCCGGCTTTTTCTTATTTATCAATGAATAGCCGGCTTCAACACCTTTTTGTCTTGGCCATGATACGTTTTACATCATCCTAATCTGTACGAGGAGGATATGCCCAGACCCAGCCATCCGTCAGCTGTCGGATGGTAAATGAACTATTTTCTTTTTATGCGCCCTGGGGCGCAGTTGGCTTTGTAGACTCCTGATAGATGAATGGCAAATAAACAACAAGAAAGCCGACAGCCAAGCCCAACCTGATCTATACTATTTGGTTGGGCCGACTAAAAGGAGTCCTGGAGGCTGTTTGTTTAGTTTGACAATGAAGCTATAAAGAGCCTGCAACCGCCGAGGCACTTTTGTTTACCTTTCTTGCTGGATGAGAAAAGTAGGTATGAATAGGCTGATGGGTTAGGGGTGAACCTCTGTTGCTACAGAGGGGACTATGCGGTATAATAAGACTAATCTGTTTTCTTGGTGGCAACGATGCACGCCTTAACGTCCGGGCGGATCATTGTTAACGAGGCTCAGAAATATATCTATAAGGAGTAAATATATGTCAACTAAGGTAACCATGGACGACCTATTAACGCAGCACGAAGTGACTGCGCTCAAAGCTGGTGATGTTGTAGAAGCAACTATCAGCACCATAAAAAAGCATGAAATTTGGCTAGACCTAGGCCCACGAGGCATTGGTGTAGTCATGCGCCGAGAAATTGGTAATCAAAAATTAGAAGAAGGCCAAGTGGTAAGTGCCAGTGTGGTAGACCCAGAAATGGAAGAAGGCCACGCACTACTCAGCCTTAAAAAAGCTGTCAAAGACCGCGGTTGGGATGAACTCGCCCGCGTTGCAGAGGCAGAAGAAGTTATAGAAGTAACCGCATACGATGCTAATCGTGGTGGTTTACTAATAGAGTTAGAAGGTATACGTGGCTTTATGCCAGTAAGCCAACTTAGTGCAGATCACTACCCACGGGTGAGTGGTGCAGACAAAGACGAAATCTTGCAAAAGCTTAATGCGCTTATTAATAAGCCACTAAGAGTACGCATTTTAGATGCTAGCCGCAAAGATAACAAACTTATCTTTAGCGAAAAAGCAGCTATTAAAGACGACATGCAAGCACGTTTTGCCGAACTAAATGTTGGCGACGTTGTAGAAGGAGCCGTAACAGGTGTCATAGATTTTGGAGCGTTTGTTAATGTAGACGGTATAGAAGGGCTTATTCATATTTCTGAGATATCTTGGGAACGTGTAGAAGACCCACGTAAATACGTTAAAAATGGCGAAGTTATTAAAGCTAAGGTGATTGCCATTGATAAAGACCGGCTGAGCCTGAGTATCAAACAGTTATCTGAAGACCCGTGGTTACACGATGTTGATCAGTTCAAAAAAGGCCAAACCGTAGAAGGTACTATTACACGAATTACACCATTTGGTGCGTTTGTGCAGCTTACGCCCGCGGTAGAAGCATTGGTACATGTATCAGAAATTACCAATGGCGAAGAAGATGCTGTAGACCCAGAAAAAATCTTTAAACTAGATGAAAAGAAACAGTTTAAAGTGTTAGAGATTAACAAAGAGGCTCGCAAAATTGCGTTAAGCCTCAAAGATGCATAACAGCTACCCTAACGTTATGTAGCTAAAACAACAACAATAATTGGGGGCGCTACATTGAGCGGGCGCCCCCTGCGGGTAAGAGGAAGGAGCTCATAGGCAATGGCACGAACGATTGAAATTACCGAACAAATTACTGTTGGCGCCCTCGCTGATAAGCTGTCTTTACCGGCATCTAAACTAATTACAGAGCTGTTTAAGAATGGCATCATGGTGACTATAAACGAAACTATCGATGCTGAAACAGCCCAGATAATTAAAGATGAACTAGGCTTAGATATAGAGCTTGTTGTAAAAAAAGTAGACGTTGTGGCAGAGACATTGGCAACGCGCGAACGCAAAGTATCTGATAAAGCGGTGCAACGACCACCAGTTGTGGCCGTAATGGGCCATGTAGACCATGGCAAAACAAGCTTGCTAGACGTTATTCGTAGTAGCCATGTAGTAGATAAAGAAGCAGGTGGTATAACCCAACACATATCTGCGTACCAAGTAGAACATAACAAGCGTAAAATTACCTTTTTGGACACGCCAGGGCACGAAGCCTTTGCCGCTTTGCGGGAACACGGGGCTCGTTTAACAGACGTAGCTATTATTGTGATAGCAGCCGACGATGGCATAAAACCACAAACGCTAGAGGCGATACGGTTTGCTCGTAAAGCCGGCGTGCATATGGTTGTAGCCGCTACCAAAATTGACAAACCGGGCGCAAATATAGAGCTTTTAAAGCAGCAGCTTGCCGAACAAGAAATGTTACCAGAAGAGTGGGGTGGTAATACTATTGTTGTAGGAGTGTCATCAAAGACTAAAGAAGGCCTCGATAAACTACTAGACATGGTGCTACTTGTAGCAGACATAGAAGAGCTCAAGGCAGATACCGATGTACCTGCAGAAGGCTTGATTATAGAATCGCACATGGAACATGGCAAGGGGCCAATTGCTGTTGCGCTTGTAGAGCAAGGTACCCTAAAGCGAGGCGATTTTGTAGTGGCTGGCGATACGTATGCAAAAGTACGTGTTCTAGAATCTACAACACATGGTGTATTACAACAGGCACCTCCATCTACACCAGTAGTCATTATTGGCTTTAAGGCGCTGCCAGAATTTGGCGAAAGTTTTAGTACTGTTTCATCTGAAAAAGAAGCAAGGAATGCTGCAGAAGCTTACCATATATCGCATGCCGCTAGTGCCATGCGTAGCAACATGTCGAGCAAAGATTTAATACGGCTGATTAACCAAAAAACCAAACAACAAGAACTAAATATTGTTGTAAAAGCAGACGTGCAAGGATCTTTGACATCTGTTGTAGATGCCCTTAAAACGCTAGACACAGACGAGGTTGCGATACGCATTGTTGGATCTAGTGTTGGCAGTGTAACAGAAAACGATATCCGTATGGCAGCCAGCAGTAATGCAATTATTTATGGTTTTCATGTAAGTATGCCACAAAGCGTCAAGCAACTCGCCTCGCGCGATAACGTACGGGTAAGATTGTTTAAGGTTATATATGAATTAATTGACGATACCCGCGCCGAAATGAGTAACCTCCTTGCACCAGAAGAAGTGATTACAGAACAGGGTAGATTAGTTGTTCGGGGAGTATTTAAAACAACCAAGACTGAACTCATTTGTGGTGGTGAAGTCACAAAAGGCCAACTTGTCATACCAGCCTTTGCCAACATCTATCGTGATGATACGCAGCTTGCCAAAGATTTAGTTGTCACCAACTTAAAGCATGGCCCAACCGACACCAAGCTCGTTAGTCAGGGCGAAATGTGTGGCATTAGTATAGAAACCACTGCGCGCCTAGACATACAAGAAGGCGATCGTATAGAACTTTACACCAGCGAAACCCACGAACGCACCCTGTAACCAACATTACACCTATTATTTGACTATTGACATTTTTATGTTCTTATGCTAGTATTTATTTAAACAACAATAGTAATACGTAAATAACATAAAAACCCATAACACTCCAACCGTAAGAAACCTAAGGAAAGGTAATTATTAGCCATGTCAGAAAAATTATCAAACGAACCCAGTAAGTTGGTATTGGATACATATAGTACAATCGAGCAAACTAACTACAAAAACGGAGCTACTCATGTATACGGTGTTGACCCTGAAACTGGAAAGAAGAAGCACTTAAGCCATGAAGATATCCTAAATGCATATGGTCACACTAGCCAAGAACGTAAAGACTATAATACTGAATACGAGCAATCGATTCTTGAAGCCGAAGAAGATGATTTAGATGCACAAGAAGAACTAGACGAAGAATGGGCTGATTTACAGCAAATTTTTATCGAGGCTCGTCAAAACGGTAGTCTGCAAGATATGCAACATGCTCTAGATATGTATAAATCATTCATTGGTCAGTTTGAAGTTATAGGGGAAGTTGAACAAAATGCTATGCTTGCTGAATTGTTAAATAAAGAATTTCCCAATAAATTTGAGTTAGGTGACTCTGTGCGTGTTCAACATACGAGCGGTGTCATAGAAGACGGATGGACTGTAGAAGAAATCATAAATAATGATGAGGGCGTGGTATATAAAGTCTCGCGTCCGGCAAATGATGGTACTAATGACCGACTTGTTAAGAGAATACAAGAAAGCGAACTAGTAAATGTAAACTCTAAAGAACGTGCTGCAGATACTCAAGTAGCAGATAGTGGTAGGGAAAGCGATAGCGCCACTAGCATCGTTGCTGACTCTAGTGACGGTGATAAGGTACCAGGAGGTACATTTGACTCTGTACAGGTAGATACTAGCGACCAAGAAGACGAACAGACGACGATGCAGAAAGTAAAAGAAGTTCCGACCAAACTATTTCTTGTTGCAAAGGCTAAGCTTGCTGAAATGAGTAACTCGTGGAAAGAACTGCCAGAAAAAAACAAGAAACGATATAAGTTGCTTGGCGGTATAGCGGCTGGAGCGTTGGTAGTAGCGGGTACCTATATGGCAATGCGTGGATTTGATAGTGGCGGTACGGATCAAGTAATTGGTGTTGATAATTCGGTAAGCCCAGATGCGGCACCCTCTGACGCTAGTTTGTCGGCAACACCCGAACTAAGTTCTGAGACGACGAATCCTAGTGTGGTACAAGGTTCTGTTCAACCGACACCTGAAGCAAGCTCGCTAGGAGACGTAAGTCCATCTATGCAATCTTCCCCAGAGGTTACAACTACGACTGGTGGATCTGGGGGTGGTACAGATATGGCAACCCCAACAGGTATAGAATCAACTCCAGACAGCAGTAATCTGACAAGTGTACAAGAAAAATTCGCTGAATCTAAAGCAAATTATCCTTGGGATGCCGCTCATAACACATATGGTGATAGAGCTGGAAGCGCTTTACAAGAAGCTGTAAAAAAAGCGCAAGAAGCAGGGCTTGATGTAGATACTTTTGGTGAAGGCAAAGAGTGGAAGATACGTGTAAATGGTAGTTGGAATACAAAAGATGTAGTTAAAGTACTGGCAGAATACATGCCAAAACGGTAAAACGTTGTATACTAAAATAGAAATAAGTAAGGATTAAGTGCATGAAGATAGACAATGATTTTATAGCAGAACTAGGTTTGGCAGCATTGCCAGAGGCAGAAAAGCAAGCTTTAATTGCCCAAATAGTAGAAACACTTGAAATGCGTGTTGGTACCGTATTGGCGAGTGGCTTAACAGAAGCTCAGCTGACCGAATTTGAAGGCTTTATGAACCGTAATGATCAAGAGGGAGCCCTTAAGTGGCTAGAAGCCAATGCTCCGAACTACAAAGAAGTAGTAAAGGGTGAACTAGAAAAGCTTAAAGGCGAAATTAAGGCGAGCGCACCGCAGATACTTTCTGCATCACAGCAAGCTGCCAATGATACACCCCCGCAAGCAGCCTAGCGCTACATTTTTGTAAGCGATAATTTGTGAGCGTAGCCGTTATAAAAAGCGGTTGCGCTCATTTTGTTTTTGCCGGCTGGTTGTAGTTCGGTTATTTGTAGACTGCCGTTTTTGCAACCATAATGCAATGCAGAACCGTGAAACACAAGGGTGCCAACAGGTACTGCTAGGTTGCTTGCCACAGCTTGTGTAACGGTCAGCCAGACGTTGTTATAGCACAGTCTACTGCCTGGCCACCCTGCAAAGGCACGTACTTCGCGGGCTAATTCGCTGGCTAACTTATTGGAGTTTAGTATGCCAGACTGCTTAGTAAGCTTTTGTGAATATGTGGCAATGGTATGGGGCTGGGGAGTAGGCAGTACTTCTGACTGAACATAGCGAGGAAGTGTTGCCTGCAAGAGCTTGTCGCTTAGCAGTAGTAACTTTTCTGTTAATGTTTGGTTCGTATCGTTTGCTGCAATTGGCAGGGCTTTTGTAGCAATAAGCGGGCCAGTATCCATACCTTTGTCTATAATCATAAGGCTCACACCACTTTGGCTTTGGCCACTTAAAAGCGCGTATGTTATTGGATCGGCTCCGCGCCACTGCGGCAGTAGACTAAAATGGCTATTGATAATTCCGCGTGGAAAGTGCTGAATTACGTGTTCGCTAATAATAACGCCATAATCTATGACAATACCATAGTTTGCGTCTGGTAATGATAGTTCGTCTAGCTCTTGCTTGGTGTCTGCATAGGTAATGGGTAGATTGTTTGTTTTTGCATATAATTCTATGGGTGCTGGCTCTTTATGATGAGACGGTGTGCGCTTAGTAACCACCAAACTTACTGGGTGCCATACGCGTAGCAGCGCGAGCGACTTAGCAGCGACGGGTCCACTACCAAAGAAGATGGTTGGCTTTAATGTCTGCTTCATAATTAAGCGGTTCTAAATGCCCTTCGTCATCTAGTTTATAAAATGCGGCAGGGTCGTCTTTTATATGATCTATAAAAACAATTCCGTTGGTGTGGTCTATTTCGTGTTGGACAACGCGTGCCAAAAAGCCCTCTGCCGTAAAGCGAAATTCTTTGCCATTGGCATCTAGCGCTTTAACGCGCACTTTATTATAGCGGGGAACTTTTCCGTAAATATCTTGAATGCTTAGACATCCTTCGTAATCTTCTATAAGATCACCTTCGTATTTTGTAATTTCCGGATTTATAAGGATGGTAAATGTGCGGTTTGTTTTGTCTTCGAAATCTTCCCTAATGATAACAACGCGTAGCAAGGTATCTATTTGCGGCGCAGCGAGGGCGACACCGACTTCGTGTTTGCGACTGTCTTCCCAATCGAGGGTCGCGTCAATCATCGTTTGGATGAGCTTGGTAGTGTCATTGGTGACGATACCAACGCGTTTTGAACGTTGCCGAAGGTGGGGGTTTGGCAAAGATATTATTAAGTCTCGCGGATTTTGTGTCATAGCTGTCATTATAACAGAGGTAACTTATAAAACGCTAGTGGGGTCAATATCGATACTCCATTCACTAGGCAAGCTTACGAGTGCCGCTACAAGGGTTGCCCTAGACGTTGACTTAGCGAGTATTTGCCAGGTATAGCCACCGTGCGAGGTTTCATGGTAGCTGGGTGTTGGCCCAAGCAGCTCTAGTTGGCTTGTGTTATTTAATAAATCGTAGGTTTTTTGGGCTATTTTTTGCGCAGTCGCCTTGGTTTTTTTGGTAATACTAAGCACCGCTAAATACGCGAATGGTGGGTAGGTAAAGAGTTTTCTTTTGTGCAGTTCGTAATCGTAAAAATCTTGCCAATTTCTATGCAGGGCAGCTTCTATAACAGGGTGGGTTGGTTGTCTTGTTTGAATAAAAAATTTGCTCAAAGTATGGCCTCTACCAACCCTACCTGTTACCTGATAAATTTGCTGAAAGGTGATTTCTTCTGCCCTAAAATCAGGAATAGAAAAGCCGCTATCAGCGTTGAGCACCCCCACAACACTTAGGTGGGGTAAATCGAACCCTTTACTAATAAGTTGGGTGCCAATAATAATATCGTAAGCGCCGGTTTGTAAGCCGCTTAGTTTGCGTTGTATGGTGTCTTTTGCGGATACATCAAGGTCAAACCGTATAACACGTGCCTTAGGAAATAGGCTTTGAATTTCTTGTTCGAGACCTTTTGTCCCTGGCGAAAAATATAATAAATCAGCCGAACCACACGCTGCGCACTGGCTTGTGGCGTGGTAGGTTTGATTGCAAATATGGCAGGACATTTTGTGAGTATCGTGATGATAGGTGAGTGGCAATCCGCACGTAGGGCAGGCACGTATATGGCCACATGCATTACACTGCACAATTCGTGCACTGCCACGGCGATTAATAAAAAGCATGGTTTGTTCGCCGTTTTGTAAAGCGTCTTCAATTGCACGTAGTAGCTCATCTGCTATAAGACGATGTTTTGTAAAAAGTTGTTTATCGCGTAAATCTATTACCTGGCCAGAAGCCTTGATAGGACCAACGGCAATTGTTGTCATTCGGGCGATAGGTACTTGGTGATTTTGTATCGCTGCGTAATCTGCTACGTTTGGCGTTGCAGTACTTTGTATAAAATGTGCTTTATGAACTTTTGCAAGCTGGGCTGCCACATAAACTGCATTATATTTTGGACTTTGCATGCTTTTATATGAATTATCATGAGCTTCGTCTATGACAACGAGCCCAAGATTTTGGTACGGCAGAAACAAGCTTGAGCGTGGCCCAACAAATACAGCAGGTTCTGTGTTTGCAGCCGCCGTTTGCCATATTAACTTTCTGTACGCTGGTGTATTTTGTGAATGCACCACATGGAGTGGATATGGGCAGGCAGCGGCAATCGTTTGTTTTAGCTGAGGTGTGAGCCCTATTTCTGGTGTTAAAATAAGTACCGATTTACCTTGGGCAAGTACGCTGTTCGCATAGTCTAAATACACTCGTGTTTTGCCAGTGCCGGTATCACCATGCAGCAAAACGTGCTGATTACTTTGTATAATCTGCAGAGCTTCTGTTTGATCTTTCGTGAGCTTAGGTTGGATGGTTGCTGTTACTTTGGGACGTACGCTTGACGCACTGCGTGATTTTGTTAATGCATTTTGAGGGATAAATAAATTGGTAATTTCACCAAAGTCGTATGGGTAAAAATGCTCCATCCAGCGCAGTAGTTGTAGTGACTTGGCAGAAACAATAAGCGGCGTAATCTGTTGTATAGGCTTGGTTTTAAACGTTGGTTTTTTGACTATGTTTCTTACGATACCGAGCGACTTTTTTGTGCCAAAGGGTATTTGTACAATTGTTCCAATATCAATTATATTGACTGATTCGTAGGTGTAAAATTTTCTACCAGTAAAAGGTGCCGCGATACTCACCTCGATATATGTCATATAGTAATGATACGGCATATTTATAAAAACGGTTTTACAAAACAAGGCAATACGTCTATAATTAACGTTGTTCTATAAACAATAGGTGAAAAAATGTTAGATGTTTTTATTACTTCTCGGGTCCGCAGAAAAATCATAGTTGTCTATGCTAAATTTCCTGATTTTAAAACCCATGTCCGTGGCCTTGCAAAACTTATTAAAGAAGACGCTGGGAATATTCAGCGTGAATTAAAACGCTTAGAAAAAGTAGGTTTTTTAACAAGCGAAAAGCAAGGGAACACGAAAATATATTCTACGAATAAGAATTTTCCAATATTTAAAGAGTTGCAAGGTATTGTGCTAAAAAGCCAACGTGCTAACCAGCGTCCGACGTCTGCAGGTCAATTACGGCGGCCATAATCTATTTTACCCTTGAAAAATATGTCAAAGTACCGTAGAATTGTTTAAAGTATGATCCAAGTTACTAAAAAAGATGTGAGAGAGTCCACCGAAAGCCTTATTAGGCGTTTTAATCGTAAGGTGCAGCAAGCTGGCGTTTTGGCAGTAGTGAAGCAATTGCAATATCATGAAAAGCCAATCAGCAAGCGCGATCGTCGTACCAAAGCAATTATTCGTAACGAACGCAAAGCACAAAAGAATAAGCGAGCCAAACTAGGCTTACGGTAATGCTTGATCGTATACATAACGATGCCAATGCAGCGTTAAAGGCGGGCGATAAAAAAACTACTGAAGCACTCAGGCTTTTGTACAGTGCCTTAAAAAATGCCCAAATTGAAGCTGGTGGCGTTTTATCTGACGATGGGGCTGTGCAAGTTATCAAGAAAGAAATGAAAAAGCGTATCGAAGCACGCGATTTATATGCAGCGAACGATAGGCAAGAACAAGCAGCCCAAGAAGAATTTGAGCGGAACCTGTACAGCCAATATGCCCCCGCAGATTTATCTGCTGAGCAAATTGATGCAATGATACAGACAGTAGCGCCAATGGCTGGTGAGGCAAATTTTGCGAAAATTATGCCACTAGTTATGAAAGAAGCGCAGGGTAAAGCCGATGGCCGACTTGTTTCTGAACGCGTTAAAAACTACATAGAGAACATTGTATGATAATCGTCGTAGGGGTTGCTGGATCTGGCAAGAGCACACAGAGTAAGTTACTGGCCACTGTACAGGGCTGGCATTGGATTTCTATGGGCAAGCTACTAAGAAGTAGCTTGACTGGTGATTTAGAAAAAGAAATGAATAGTGGCAGGCTGCTGAATGATAACGAAGTAGAAGCAATTTTAGAAACAGAACTACGCAAGATTGCTGGTAGTCACAAAATAATATTAGACGGGTTTCCGCGCCGAGTTGCACAGACTGAATGGCTGCTATCTACGGCGCATGCTATTAATGAAAAAGTTGAAGCGATAGTTCATTTAAAAGCGCATGAAGAAGTCGTGCTAGAGAGGTTGCTACACAGAGGGCGCCCAGATGACAAACCCGCAGCGATTAATGAACGGTTTTTAGAATACGAAAAAGATATTAAACCACTGCTTCAGGTATTCGCAAATAAAGGCATTCCCATTATAGAAGTAAATGGTGAGCAACCAGCCGAGGTTGTTCATGCCGATATTAAAAAAGGTGTCGTGGCAGCTGGTATTTCGCTATGATGACACGTATCAAAACTGCCCAAGAACTTGTTAAACAACGAGAAAGTGGCAAAATGAATGCCACAATTCTTGCGTTAGTGGGCAATGCAATTGAAGTAGGTATAACAACGAAGCAACTTGCCGATATTGCTGCTAAAGAGTTACGCGCACTAGGTGGTAAACCAACGTTTCTTGGCTATGGTGGGTTTCCTGATGTTATGTGTATATCTGTTAATAACGAAGTAGTACATGGGATACCCGGTTCTTACATTGTGAAAGATGGCGACATAGTAAGTATAGATTTTGGAGTGACGTATGGTGGCATGATAACGGATGCCGCCAGAAGTTTTATCGCTGGTGTGTCTACTCCACAGAAAAAAAAGCTTGTTAAAGGCACCCTTGCTGCCTTAGATGCCGGCGTAGGGTCGCTAAGCGATGGGGTGCGGGTTGGTACCATTGCCGCCGCTATAGAAAAAGAAATGCAGCGGAATAGTTTTGGAATCGTGAGAGATTTGGTTGGGCACGGGGTTGGGCATCAACTACACGAAGATCCAAATATTCCTAACTTTAGCATGCGCAGTAGCGGCCCTGTTCTACGAGCTGGTATGACAATAGCAATAGAGCCAATGTCTACACTTGGTGCCGATGCTGTATACACAGCTGCAGACGGTTGGACGATTGTAACAAAAGATAACAGCTTGTCGGCTCACTTTGAAGATACGGTGTTAATTACCGATACTGGCGCCGAAATCCTTACACGACTGTAATATATCTCTGTAAATTGCTTGCGATTGCCCAAGCGTAGGCGGTATACTAGTGATAATGCAAAAAAACTCATATTTTATTGGTTTAGATGTCGGTACTTCTGCTGTTCGGTGTGTCATTGGCATGCCCGAGCAAAATAACCCAGACGACACAATGTCGGTAATAGGTATTGGCAGTGCTCAAAACACTGGTATGAGAAAAGGCTGTGTTTCGCACGTAGAAGATGTTACGCGTGCTATAGGCGAAGCGGTATCAGAAGCTGAACGTATGGCAGGTATTCGTGTACAGGATGTTACGGTTAATGTAAATGGAGCCAGTATTGGTGCACAGATGTCACGTGGTATGGTATCTACCAATAGCCCAGACAGAATAATTACCAGAGATGATATTGCCCGTGTAGAAGAGCAAGCAACGGTCATAAATATGCCAAATAACCGAGATATCATACAAATTTTTACAAAAAGCTATAGGGTTGATGGCCAAGAC
This sequence comes from Candidatus Nomurabacteria bacterium, assembly GCA_020631975.1. Lineage (NCBI taxonomy): Bacteria > Candidatus Nomuraibacteriota > Candidatus Nomurabacteria bacterium. Next base: position 20,302 of record JACKGO010000002.1, on the reverse strand, counting down.
AATATTAAAGATCCAGTTGGCATGCAGGGCGTGCGTTTAGAGGCAGATATTTTAGTAGTAACAGCAGGGTTACAGTGTATACGAACCCTTAACGATGCCGTCGACGCAGCACAACTGCATATAGCTGAGCGCACAGTTTCTAGTGTGGCTGCAGCTGAAGTTGTACTCGATAGGCGACAAAAAGAATCTGGCACTGCACTCGTTGACATAGGCGCAGGTACTACCAATATTGCAATTATAGAAGACGGAGAAATAGTGTCGCTTGCCGTATTGCCGATAGGCGGGCAACACCTTACGCATGATCTTGCTATTGGTCTAAAAGCCGATTTAGAAATAGCCGAAAAAATAAAAACTAAATATGCATCACTTAAGCCAGAGGCTGCTGTATCTAAAAAAGTATCGTTCACCGACGATGGGGTGGTGTATGAATTTGATACATCCCGTATATATGACATTATTATTCCACGATTTGAAGAATTACTAGAAGAAGTTGACAAAGTATTTGCAAAAGCCAAGCGGTCACGGCGTTTGCCGGGTGGTGTAGTGTTTGTCGGTGGTGTTGCTAATACTCCAGGGCTCGCCGATTTTGCTCGTGAACAACTAGAGCTTCACACCAGAATAGGCAAGTTACACCATATTGGTGGTTTAGCTGATACGGTAAAAAGTACAGAATTTGCTACAGCAATTGGGCTGATGAATCTAGATGGTATTCTAGGTTTAGATGCTATGAACACACAAAGTATTACTGCTCGTAATTTAAGCAGCGGTGTGTTCACAAAAATAAAAAGCTTTATAAAAAGATAGTCCTTGGTGTGCGAATTATTAGTACAAAATCTTTTTTATATTTAGATGCTTGAATACATTTTCTATGGCAAGTACAATAGATAGCAACACAAGGTTAATGTATCTCGAAAGGATAGTGGTATCGTATGCCTCAAGTAAGCCCAGAAATTGAAACGTTTGCCCGCATAAAGGTAGTGGGTGTAGGTGGTGCTGGTGGCGCCGCTGTAAATAGGATGGTAGAAGCCGGAGTTACCGGTGTAGAGTTTATTGTTATTAATACTGATGCTCAAGCAATCCACCACTCAAAGGCTCAGACTAAGCTTCATATTGGTGGAGATTCTACCAAAGGGCTTGGCGCTGGTGCTGACCCACAAGTGGGAGAAGATGCCGCTAATGTATCGCGTGACGATATTGCAAAGATATTAGAAGGCGCAGACATGGTATTTGTTACTATTGGCGCTGGTGGTGGTACCGGTAGCGGTGCTGGCCATGTCATTGCAGAAATTGCCAAAGAGCAAGGAGCCTTGGTGGTAGGATTTGCCACACGACCATTTGCGTTCGAGGGTGAAAAACGCCGCCGCAATGCTGAGTATGCAGTAGACAAACTTCGTACAGAAGTAGATACTCTTATAACCGTACCAAATGACAGACTTCTTCAGACGATTGACCGTAAAACACCACTGCTTGACGCTTTTAAGGTAGCTGATGACGTTTTAAGGCAGGGAGTGCAGGGTATTTCTGATTTAATAACGGTGCATGGGCTTATTAACCTTGACTTTGCAGATGTCCGTGCGGTCATGAGTAACGCTGGTAGCGCCTTAATGGGTATAGGAAGGGCAAGTGGTGACGACAGAGCCACAGAAGCTGCTCACCAGGCCATAGAATCACCACTACTAGAAGTTTCTATAGATGGCGCTCGTGGCATATTATTTAACGTGATTGGTGGCTTAGACATGTCTATGCACGAAATCAATGCTGCTGCCGAAACAATTACTGCTGCCGTTGACCCAGAGGCAAACATCATTTTTGGTGCAACCATCAACCCAGAGCTCGAGGGAGAAGTAATTATAACGGTTGTTGCAACGGGCTTTGAAGCGTCATATTTTGCCAACCGCCAGCAAATTCGTGAAACACAGGCACCTCTAGACGCTGCACCATCACAGGATGCACCATTGGTTGCCACCCCAGTATCTGAATTAAAAGCATCGCCCGAGTCTACGACAGATGATACTAAAGTGTCTCTTGGTGATGACACATCAGAAGAACCAGAAAAAGATGATAGTAAAAAGCTAGAAACAGTGAGCGATACGAAAACAATGACAGAAGAAGACATAAAAGATATTAATTTAGACGTAGACGACAAGCCGCATACTGCTAGTGATTTTACCGACGACAAGCCAGTGCCTAATATTTGGACTTTTGATGCTGACCACAAAGATGAAGATGAAGACAAGTTTGATAAGCCTTCGTTCTTGCGACGATTTACTCGTCGTGGCAAAAAACAGCAGGACGAAGACGATGATGACGAAAAAACCGATAACAAGGACGACGATAAATCTGCCGATAAAAAGTAACTAGTATTATTTGGCTGTGTACTAAATTACGACATTAAATGTATTGAAAACGCTATATAATGGGTATATCATACAGTACATACACGCTATATATAGCGATTGTACGTTAAAGCCTAAATAAGTAAGGAAACCAAGTGAAGTGTCATAACTGCAATTTTGCCGATACAAAAGTTATTGAATCTAGGGAAGTGGCCGACGGTGAATCAACGCGCCGCCGCCGCAAGTGTCCTCACTGCGACGCACGTTTTACTACCTATGAACGTAGAGAGCGTCCACAGCTCGTGGTGATAAAACAAGATAACTCTCGGCAATTGTTTGATAGAAACAAGTTATTGGCAGGGTTGCACAGAGCGTGCGAAAAAACTCCTGTAACAAATTTGCAACTAGAGCAGTTAGTGGCCAACATAGAAAACAAGCTTGCCAGCCAAGGTGACCCAGAAGTCTCTTCTCGCGCTATTGGCGAACTCGTCATGACAGAGCTTGCCAACCTTTCTGAGGTTGCGTATGTCCGTTTTGCGAGTGTTTATCGTCGTTTTGATGATATTACTGGCTTCGAGGCAGAACTGGCCCAAATAAGAGCGAAAAAGAATGTAGCAGACACTGCGCCGTAAACTTACTTATCTAATCGTCGCTGTTCGTTTTGTTTTGTAGCGTAGTGCCCATAGGCTTAAGATACAAAGCAAAGCGCGCTATAAGACGAACACACCACACAACATAGTGACGAGTACTTGTGGGAGGGTATTTGGTCGCTCAAAAAAAGTGGCGAGCTTTAATAAACATATCAAATAATTAACATAAAGTGAGGGTAGTACTATGGCAGAAACAACAACACTAGGGCTAGGGCGGTATTTTACGCGTTCGGGTAAGAAAGCGTATGATCAGCTTACTTGGGTAAAACGGGATTCTGAAATTATTAATCCAATGACAGGTGAAGCGGTGTTTGAACAAAAAGGCGTTGAGTTTCCAGAAGATTGGTCGCTGAATGCTATTAATATTGTCGCTCAAAAATATTTTGCAGGCACGCCAGGTGAAGCCGACAGAGAAGACGGCCTTAAGGTATTGATTGACCGTATTGTAGATACAATTACCAGAGCCGGTGTTCAAGAAGATTACTTTATAGACGATAAAGAGGCAGAAAGCTTTCGGGAAGAATTGAAGTTTATATTAGCCACTCAAAGGGCAGCTTTTAATTCGCCCGTCTGGTTTAATATTGGCGTACCATCACGCGCTCAGCAGGCGAGCGCTTGCTTTATTCTTGGAGTAGAAGACAGTATGCCTTCAATATTAAATTGGTACGTAGAAGAAGGCATGATATTTAAGGGTGGCTCAGGTGCTGGAATCAACTTGTCTAATCTTCGCTCTAGTGCAGAATCATTGAGTGCGAGCGGTGGCAAAGCAAGCGGGCCTGTGAGTTTTATGCGTGGGGCAGATGCCAGTGCTGGTACCATCAAAAGCGGTGGTAAGACAAGACGGGCCGCAAAAATGGTCATACTGAACGCTGACCACCCAGATATCGAAGAATTTATATGGACCAAAGCAATAGAAGAGCGCAAAGCACGAGCCTTGCAAGAGGCTGGCTTTGATATGAGCTTGAACGGTAAAGATAACTTTAGCGTGCAGTATCAGAATGCTAATAATTCGGTGCGGGTAACGGATGAATTTATGCAAGCAGCAGAAGCTGACGCTGACTGGGATTTAAAAGCGGTTACCACCGGAGAAACAGTCAAAACAGTGCGGGCACGTGATATCTTTAGGCAATTTGCCGAGGCAGCCTGGGAATGTGCCGACCCTGGTATGCAGTACGACACCACGATTAACCACTGGCATACGTCGCCAAACGCTGGCAGAATTAATGGCTCTAACCCTTGTAGTGAATACATGCACCTAGATAACTCAGCCTGTAATTTGGCAAGTATCAATCTTATGAAATACATCAAAGACGATAACACTTTTGATGTAGAAGCGTTTAAACATACCGTAGAAGTGGTATTTACTGCACAAGAAATTTTAGTGGGTTATTCTAGTTACCCAACAGATAGTATTGCTAAAAACGCTAAGGCCTACCGCGAACTAGGCATGGGCTATGCAAATATTGGTGCATTACTTATGGCCCAAGGCTTACCATATGATTCAGAAGAAGGTCGGGCGCAAGCAGCTGCAATTACCGCCATTATGACCGGACATGCCTATGCCACTAGCGCACGGCTTGCGCGCCGTGTTGGGCCATTTGCAGGGTATCATAAAGACAAAGAGGCAATGACACGAGTGCTTAGACAGCACCGCGCAGAAGTAGATAAAATTGACGCGCGCAGAGTTGCTGAAGACTTGTTAAGCAGTGCTGCAGAAACGTGGGACGAAGCCATTGAACTCGCAGAAATTCACGGCGTACGCAATAGCCAAGCTACCGTTTTAGCCCCAACAGGAACAATTGGGCTCATGATGGACTGTGATACAACAGGCATAGAGCCAGATCTTAGCTTAGTAAAGCATAAAAAATTAGTTGGTGGTGGAACGATGAGTATCGTTAATCGTACGGTACCACGGGCACTCCGCGAACTTGGCTATACCAAAGCACAAACAGATGAAATTGTGGCATACATAGACGAAGAAAAGACTATTGTTGGCGCGCCACACCTAAAGAAAGAGCATTTGCCAGTATTTGCGTGTTCTATGGGCGATAACACCATTCACTACCTGGGTCATGTAAAAATGATGGCTGCGGTTCAACCGTTTATTTCTGGTGCAATTAGCAAAACAGTGAATATGCCAGAAGAAGCAACCGTAGAAGATATTGAACAATTACATATTGATGCATGGAAAATGGGAGTGAAGGCGGTGGCAATTTACCGTGACAACTGCAAGGTTGCACAACCGCTTTCTACGGCCAAAAAAGATTCCGCCCAAGAACAACCAGCTGATAGCCTACAGGCTACTAAAGATGCATATATCGTCAAAAGTGCCATGAAACGCGAGCTTCCAAAACGGCGTAATAGTAAAACCTATGAGTTCCGGGTTGCAGACGCCAAAGGATTCTTTACGGTAGGCGAATACGAAGACGGCAAGCCGGGTGAATTGTTTATCCATGTGGCGAAGCAGGGATCTACACTATCTGGCCTGATGGACTCGTTTGCTATATCGGTGAGCCATGGCTTACAGTACGGTGTGCCACTAAAGAGTTACGTCAAGACGATGATGAGCCGTTCGTATGCCCCATCTGGTATTACAGATGATCCCCAAATTCGCACTGCTACATCTATAACCGATTACATTTTTAAGCGTCTTGGGCATGACTACTTGTCTTTTGACGATAAAATTGAATTAGGGCTGGCGAGTATCGATGATATCGATGATCTGCAACAGGCTTCATTACTTGACACTCCTGAGCCACAATCAGAGGAGACAATAGTGTCAAAATCAACAGATGAAGTGCAACCTACACCTGCACAATCAACAAAAAAAGTTGCCAAAGATAGCACTGCACCGTTATGCTATAACTGTGGGAACCAAACTCAGCGATCAGGCAGCTGCTACGTATGTACAGCGTGCGGATCGACAACAGGATGTAGTTAAACCAGAATAGGTGGATCAATGAAAGTAGCGGTTTTGTATCGGAGCAATTCAGAGCACGAACGATTAGTCAGCAATTTTGAACGTGAATTTGAATATCGGACAGGCCGCTCTTTTGTTAAATACGACGTCAACACTCGTGATGGCGCTGCAATGGCAAGCTTATATGATGTCATGCGCTATCCGAGTGTGTTGGCGCTAGCCGATGACGGACAAATGCTACAAATGTGGCAAGGCGACACGCTGCCGCTCATTAATGAAGTAACTTATTATAGTCCAGCTATGGCTGGTTGAAATTCCGACCAATAACAGATATAGTAATAACAGACAATTTATGAGATGCATTCCGTTTATGGATGAGTGGTTATCAGCCACGAAGCATTGCGAAGAACTAGCCCATAACGCTACACTAGACCGCAACGTTTGAAACTCACGTAAGTAGTTGTAACAAAGTAACTCCACCAAGTTATTCGGATGGTACCTTCCGCTAGCAATAGTCGGAATCCGAAGCAACGGGTGGTTTTTTATTTGAAAGGATACCTGTGAAGTTCAAAAAAGAGCAACGTAAAAAGCCAGCTGAATACGAAAAAGAGGTTGTTGAATACTGGAAACAGAATGACACGTTTAACAAATCTGTCGCCAACAGACCAGATAAAGATAGGTGGGTATTTTATGATGGTCCGCCATTCTTAACTGGGACACCACACCATGGCCATCTACTTATCTCTGCAGTCAAAGATTCGGTTGCACGGTACCAAACGATGAAAGGTAAACATGTTGAGCGTCGTTGGGGTTGGGATTGCCATGGTTTGCCAGCTGAGGTATTTGTAGAAAAACAACTTGGTATTACCAATAAAAAAGATATTGGTGTAAAAATTAGCATACCAGACTACGTAAATGCGTGTAGAGCCTCTATGGTGCAGACAGGAACGGAATGGGAAGACACCGTTGATAGAATAGGCCGCTGGGTTGAATTTAAGGGTGCTTACAAAACCATGGATAACGAATACATGGAATCGGTATGGTGGGCTTTTAAAGAGCTATACGAAAAAGGCAAAATCTACGAAGGCGAAAAAATACTCGTGTATTGCACAAAAGATGCCACCCCGATATCAAAGAGTGAAGTTGCCATGGAAAATAGTTACCAAGTAGATACTGACCCAAGCGTGTATGTGTATTTTAAACTAGAAGAAACCGATGAACACTTACTTGCCTGGACGACTACGCCATGGACATTACCTGCCAATGTTGCAATCGCTCTCCATTCTAAACTTACATATGCACTTGTAGAATACGATGGCAAAAAAGTGTATGTAGCAGATGCGGCCTTAGAGCGTGTGTTTAAAGATGGAAAAAAGCAACCATTAGCATACAAAGTGTTAAAAAAAGTGAAGGGGAGCGAGCTGGTTGGCAAGCGGTATCATCCGTTATTTGAAAACCATGGTCCAGAGGCACACAGAGTACTGCATGCAGAATTCGTAACCGCCGAAGACGGAACGGGCATTGTACACGAAGCACCAGCGTACGGTGAAGATGATTATGAGCTGTGTAAAACAGCTGGTATTCCAATAGTGTCAATGGTAGACGAAAACGGTAGTTATACGTCTGGCCGTTGGCAAGAACAAAACATTTGGGCCGTAAACAAAGAAATTGCCAAGACTTTGGTCGCCGAAGGTTCTGCAATGAAGGTTGAGTATATACAGCATGAATACCCACACTGCCATCGCTGTGGGTCTAAATTAATGTACCGGGCACATCCGAGTTGGTTTATGGATATCCAAGATCAAAAACAAGAAATGCTTGTGGCAAATAGTAAAACGAGCTGGACACCAAGCACCTTAAGGGATGGCCGCTTTGCAAACATTATAGATTCTGCTCCAGATTGGAACTTAAGCCGCGATAGATACTGGGCCACTCCAATACCAGTTTGGAAAGGCCAACGGCCCGATGGTACAGAGGTTATTAAGGTTGTAGGCAGTTACGCAGAATTTAAAGAGTTAACAGGTAAAAGCCTTAGCGATTATCATTTGCCAAATGTCATGGACGTAACGTTTACAGTAGATGGCGTAGAACTAAAGCACATTGGTAAGGTGATAGACTGTTGGTTCGAAAGTGGTAGTATGCCTTTTGCACAGTTCCATTATCCTTTTGAAAACGTCGCAAAGTTTAAAGAAAGTTTTCCGGCCGACTTTATTATAGAGGCTATTGACCAGACACGTGGCTGGTTTTACTCACTAATGGCGGTCAACGTAGGTTTATTTGGTAAGGCGCCATTTAAGAACCTAATATGTACAGGCTTTATAAATGCAGCGGATGGTAAAAAGATGAGTAAAAAACTCAAAAACTATACCGATCCAAACGAACTCATGGATGCATACGGAGCTGATAGCTTTCGGTTCTTGTTACTCGGTTCACCGCTACTTAACGGCGAAGACTTCTCACTTAAAGATAAAGAAGTTTTAGACGTGCAGCGCAAACTTGCCATGGTTTGGAATATGTATGATTTCTTTACATTGTATGCAGAAGTAGATAAATGGGAATATAATCCAAAGAATAAACCAGAAATATCAAAATTAAAGAACCTCTTAGATATATGGATAGTATCTAGGTTACACCAACTCTCCATAGAAGTAGACAAGAGCTTTGGCGACTACGATTTGCCAGGTGCAATCAAACCCATACTACCGTTTATAGATGATGCCAGTAACTGGTTTGTCCGCCGTAGTCGTAAACGATTCTGGAAGACAGACAACGACACCGACAAACAAGATGCCTATGCGACCTTGCACTACGTTTTAATGACACTTAGCCGTATTATGGCTCCAATCACACCGTTTATGAGCGAAGCGCTATACAGAAACCTCACTGGTAAAGAGTCGGTTCACCTCACTGACTGGCCACATTTTCAGTCTATAGATACATCTGTTATTGAACAAATGGCTCAGATAAGGGAACTCATAACCATAGGGCTATCACAACGTGCAGATGCAGGCATAAAAGTAAGACAACCATTAGCATCCGCACAGGTAAACACATCTGTACAAATACCGTCACACCTAGCAGATGCATACACAGCAATCTTACAAGAGGAGCTAAATGTTAAAACAGTAATGTTACAGCATGGTAAAGAGCCAAAGGTAACGATTGATACCACTCTAACAGATGAATTGTTAGCCGAGGGCATGGTACGAGACGTCGTCAGGCAGGTGCAATCAGCCCGTAAAAAAGCAGATTTTAATGTAGAAGATAGAATTTTATGTGAGCTAAGTACTCCTGATAAGAAGTTATCCCAGGCTATTGAGCATCATCAAGCTTATATATCTAAAGAGACGCTGTCATCACCACACGTATTACAAAACCCTATGTACAAGGACAGCGTTACAATAGGTGGTGCAACACTAACAATAGCCTTGGGGAAATAGTTCTCCCTAGCTACTCTTTACTAAAAGAGCTATATCTGGTACCATATCAGTTGACTAATTCATAAATGATAAGAGGATAGTAATGAAAAAAGCTGTAATCACCACCGGTGGTAAGCAATATATCGTGGCAGAAGGCGACACGTTGCAAGTAGAACTACTTTCTGAAGATAAGACCGTGACATTTGAGCCACTATTGGTGATTGACGGTGACAAAACACTCGTTGGTACTCCAGTAGTAACAGGCGCTAAAGTTACTGCAAAGGTAGACGAACAAGACGTCAAGACAGATAAAGTCGTATCTATTCGTTATAAAGCAAAAAAACGCGTTCATAAAACACGTGGTCATCGCCAACGCAAAACAACTATTACCATTAGTAAAATTGTTTAGTACACTTTTAAATAGACAGAACATAGACCTTATGAAGGGTAGTTTTACGTCAGTAAAAACGGCATTTTATAATTACAAGAGCTGTTTTTAATGAATAATCATTACATTAGACTGTGGATAAATCCACCACCTCAAATATTGTTGTTGTAATAATGTATACAGTGTGAAGCACTGTTGGTAGCTCTGTGTTTTTGTATTGCTACTGTAACGATGTTGTACACACAACACATTGTACACATTATTTACGACTTATTCACTTGTTTTCTATGTTCTATTTTTGTATACAAAGTGTCTTGTTCTCTTTGGCCAATCAGATATACTAAAACCTGTAAACCAAAACAGCGGTATACACACACAAACAACTAAACTAAAACAAAATCTAAAAAAACATGCTCAGCGCATTGCGCCATAGGTTCAAAAATAAGCCTGGCGTAAACAACACTATCTGTACACACCAACGCAGCAGCCACATCAGTCGGTCTGTGTTTTTTGTTTTTTATAGACTTACAAAATTATGTACATACGTACTACATCCTGGTAGTACCAATTCCCACTCAACCCGTATATTCCATCGCACCATCACTGCCAGCTCTCTTTTGTTCACCCTCACTCTCAGCCTCCTTACCGCTGTATATCTATATACGCCCGCCTTCACACCCAACGCGTTAGCAGCCGCTAACACCACCATTAACTTCCAAGCCCGTATCCTCACCAACACAGGCGCCCTGGTGCCTGATGGCTACTACAACGTTCAGTTTAAGCTGTACGATGCAGCCTCTGGTGGCACACTACTCTGGACAGACACTCGCTACGACACCAATGGTGCCGCACCTGGCAATGACTACCGTGTCCAGGTCAAGAACGGCTACCTGACCGTCAGCCTGGCAGATACCACGGCTGGTGGTACAGCCTTTCCTGGCACCATAGACTGGAGCCAAGAACTCTGGCTCAGCATGAACATCGGCGGTCCTACTCAAACCGCCACCCCACCATGGAATGGTGAGATGAACCCTCGCATCAAGGTAACGGCTGTACCATACGCCTTTGCTGCCCAACAAGCCCAAACCCTCAAAGGAGCCACGGGCTCCTTTACAGCTGACCAACTGGCCCAACTGGCACCTAGTGCCACCCAAACTGTCAACTCAGCCAACACGGCACTGCGGATCAACCAAACCGGAGCAGGTAGCTTACTGCAGTTCCAAGCCAGTGGCAATGACCGACTGCTACTGGCCGCCAATGGTAACCTCACCGTGGCGGGCACTGGTGTCTTTCAGGGTGCTAGTGTGTCTATTGGCACCACCTCCCAAGCAGGTGTCCTCACCTTAAGCGATGGCAGTACCAACACCACTACCATTCAAGCTGCTGCCACTGCCGGCAATCTGACCTTCACCCTCCCAAATGCTTACGGTGGTAGTGGTGACTGTATTGTTGGCAACGGAGCAGGTGGTCTATCTTTCAGTGCTACTTGTGGCTCAGGCGGTGGTGGCGCACCAGTTGGTGCCAGCTACCTCACCCTCGCCCTAGACGGTACCTTAACGGGTGAACGAGTCTTAACCGCTGGCACTAACATTAGCGTGGCTGACACAGGTGCCAATGGCACCCTGACCATCAATGTCGCCAACTCCCCAACCTTTAGTGGTACCCTCACCGTCCAGGGAGCAACCATCAGCGTTGGTACCACCTCCCAACTAGGTAGTCTCGTGCTCAACGATGGCTCTAGCAACACTACTACACTGCAGTCTGCTGCCATTGCTAGTAACCTAACCTTTAAGCTCCCGAGTGGCTATGGTGGTAGTGGTGACTGTATTGTCGGTGATGCAGCTGGTAACCTCAGCTTTAGTAGTACCTGTGGAACAGGTGGCAGTGGTAGTGCACCAATTGCCGCTAGCTACCTCACACTTGGTCCAGACGGCAGCCTAACTAACGAACGAGTCCTAACTGGCGGTAGTAACATTTCCATCACAGATGGTGGTGCGAATGGGAACCTAACAGTAGGTCTAATACTCTAGCCTCAGCGTCACAGCCGGCACTGGCTTATGTGGCGGTGGTAGTGTGGCTCTTGGTAGCGTACTACCATTAACCTCGCTAACACCACGGTAAGTGCTAACAGCTATGGTGGTGCTGGTACAGTGGCTACCTTTACAGTGGATGCCCAAGGTCGCTTAACCGCCGCCGGTAATACAGCAATTGCCATTAACGGTAACCAAATAACCACTGGAGTAGTTGGCCTGGGCTATGGCGGTACCGGCGCCACCACTGCTCAAGGTGCCATTAACACGCTATCTGGTCTGACGACGAATGGTGATCTGCTGTACTACAACGGTACGAACGCTACCCGACTCGCACGAGGTACTAATGGTCAGTGTCTAACGAGCAACGGCACAACCTTAGTGTGGGGTGACTGTAACGCTGGCGGGAGTGGTAACTATATCCAGAACACTACCGCCAACCAAAACAGTGCCAACTTTAATATGCAGTCAGCTGCTACTACTAGCGTCACCGCTAAGTTTAGAGCTATTGCTGCTCAAACAGCCGATGTCATTCAAGTTAGAGACTCTGGCGATACTTCAACTGTCTTTAGTGTCGCGCCGAACGGTAACCTAAGCGGCGGCACCCTGAATGGCGCGACCATCACGGGTGGTTCACTCAGTACGACACAAGTAAATGGTATTACAACTGCCAACATTGTCTTAACGAGTGGTTCCTACGCTGACCCAAGCTGGATTACCAGCTTAGCTAAAAGCAAGGTTGGTTTAGCGAATGTTGAAAACACCGCGCTTAGTACGTGGGCAGGGAGTAGTAACATTACGACGCTTGGTACCATTAGCAGTGGTGTCTGGAACGGCACAGATATTGCCATCGCCGATGGTGGTACTGGCTCGTCTACCGCCGCTGGTGCTCGCACGAACCTTGGCGCAACTACTGTCGGTGGCAACCTCTTTACCTTAACGAACCCTAGTGCGATCTCGTTCCTACGAGTGAATGCAGATAACACCGTCTCAGCGCTCGATGCAGCTAGCTTCAGAACGGCGATTGGTGCTGGTACGAGCAGTACTACTGGTACAGTGACGAGTGTATCTGGTAGCGGTGGCACCACCGGCTTAACCCTCACTGGTGGAGCCATTACAACCAGTGGTACCTTAACACTTGGTGGTACCTTAGCTGTCGCCAATGGCGGTACTGGCGCCACCACTGCTCAAGGTGCCATTAACACGCTATCTGGTCTGACGACGAATGGTGATCTGCTGTACTACAACGGTACGAACGCTACCCGACTCGCACGAGGTACTAATGGGCAGTGTCTAACGAGTAACGGCACAACCTTAGTGTGGGGTGACTGTAACGCTGGCGGGAGTGGTAACTATATCCAAAACAGTACTGCTAACCAAAACAGTGCCAACTTTAATATGCAGTCAGCGGCTACGACCAGCGTCACCGCTAAGTTTAGAGCGATTGCCGCGCAAACTGCCGATGTTATCCAAATTAGAGACAGTGCAGACGCCACCACCGTCTTTAGTGTCGCGCCGAACGGTAACCTAAGCGGCGGCACCCTGAATGGCGCGACCATCACGGGTGGTTCACTCAGTACGACACAAGTAAATGGTATTACAACTGCCAACATTGTCTTAACGAGTGGTTCCTACGCTGACCCAAGCTGGATTACCAGCTTAGCTAAAAGCAAGGTTGGTTTAGCGAATGTTGAAAACACCGCGCTTAGTACGTGGGCAGGGAGTAGTAACATTACGACGCTCGGTACCATTAGCAGTGGTGTCTGGAACGGCACAGATATTGCCATCGCCGATGGTGGTACTGGCTCGTCTACCGCCGCTGGTGCTCGCACGAACCTGGGCGCAACTACTGTCGGTGGCAACCTCTTTACCTTAACGAACCCTAGTGCGATCTCGTTCCTACGAGTGAATGCAGATAACACCGTCTCAGCGCTCGATGCAGCTAGCTTCAGAACGGCGATTGGTGCTGGTACGAGCAGTACTACTGGTACAGTGACGAGTGTATCTGGTAGCGGTGGCACCACCGGCTTAACCCTCACTGGTGGAGCCATTACAACCAGTGGTACCTTAACACTTGGTGGTACCTTAGCTGTCGCCAATGGCGGTACTGGCGCCACCACTGCTCAAGGTGCCATTAACACGTTAGCTGGTCTGACGACAGAAGGCGACTTACTATTTAGGAATGCTACCAATACTACGCGACTCGCACGTGGTACTACAAACCAATGTTTGTTGAGTACCGCTACGTCTATTCAATGGGGCAGCTGCTCAGCTGGTGGCTCTGGCTTTACCAGTATTACCCTAGCAGGCAACTCTGGCACAAACCAAACCATTAGTGAAGGCGACACACTCAGTGTCCGTGGTGATGGTACTGTCCTCACTGCTGTGGCTGGTGCCACCGACACCGTCACGCTTAGTGTCGTGAATAACTCTATTGGTGATGCCCAACTGGCCTACGACACGGGCCAGAACCTCACCACCACCAGCAATGTACAGTTTGCTAACCTTACCGCCACAGGTGACCTCACCGTCCAAGGCAACACCACCATTGGCAACAACGCCAGCCTAGACCGCTTAACCGTTACCTCACAACTCATCGGTACCAATGCACTGGTCTTCCAAGGAGCCACTGACAATGCCTACACCACCACCTTTGCGATTGCTGATCCAACCGTTAACCGTACCATCACATTCCCTAATGCCACGGGTACGGTCTGTCTCACAACTGGCAACTGTGCTGGTACTGGTGGCAATGGTGACATCCTGCAAGGTGGTAATACCTTTGGCAGTAACGTCATCATTGGGGCAGACGATGCCTTTGGCATAGAACTCCAAGCCAATGGCATTACCCGCTTTAGCATAGACAACCTAGGTGCTGGTCTGATGAACGGCCCGCTTAGTGTGGCTGGCACCTTCACGGTCAATACTGACAAGTTAGTGGTCAACACTTCGTCCGGCAACACTGCCATTGGTTCTACTGACACCAGTACGTACAAGTTGAATGTTGCTGGAACCCTAAACACATCTGGTGCTATTACAACCACTGGCAACTTCTCCCAAACCGGTGCCACCACCTTCTCAACCGGTACAGGTACTAATACTCTCAATGGTGCTACAACCCTAGCTAGCACTCTACAAGTAAACGGCAACACTACTCTAGGTGATGCTAACACTGACACTACTACAGTAAGAGGCTTAACAACTCTGAGTGACTCTAGCTCTACCTATCCACTACGCTTTGGTGCAGATGTTGACCTATACCGTGGTGCTGCTAACCGCTTAGACTTAGCAACTGGGGATAGTCTAAATCTTTCATCTACAGGCAATCTTCAAACCAATGGTACCACTCGCCTAACTGGCGGCGGTATCCTTCAAAATGTTACTTACCAAGGTAATACTATAGCGAACACTTACCTCACAGGTTCTGGTGCTCTAACTGTTACAGCAGGTACAGGCCTAAGTGGCGGTGGCTCTGTTGCTTTGGGTGGTAGCACAACCATAAATCTAGCTAATACTAGTGTAAGTGCTAATAGCTACGGAAGTGCGTCGAGTGTAGCTACATTCACAGTAGATGCCCAAGGTAGGCTAACTGCAGCAGGCAACACAGCCATAGCTATAAACGGAAATCAAATTACTAGCGGTACTGTTGCCGTCGCTAACGGTGGTACCGGAGCAACTAATGCAGCTGGTGCCAGAACAAACTTAGTATTGCCACAAGCTGCTTCTTCTTCTGATGATAACAGTATATACAGTAAAGATTCTCGTGCTGTAAATGATGCACCGCAGGATAGAAATCGTGGATTATATGTAGATTTTAAGCAAAATGCAACAAATGGCTTAAGTGATGGCGGTACATATAACGGTGTACTTAACTTTAGAAAATACGGTAGTGGAACAGATATGTCTGGCGGAGAAGTAACACAGCTTGCTGTTACAGATAATGACAATTTATGGATTAGAAACTCAACTAGCGGAACGACATGGGGCTCTTGTTACAAGTTTTGGCACAGTGGTAATGATGGTGCGAGCTCAGGCTTAGACGCAGACTTACTCGACGGTCAATCGGGTAGCTATTATCAAAACGCTACCAACATCAATGCCGGTACGCTTGGCGACAGTTATCTTAGTGCTAATGTCGCACTACTTAATAACACTCAAACATTTAGTGGGGCTAAGACATTTAGTGCAACTTTAACGGCTGCAGCCATAAATATGTCGGGTAACTTCTCCCAAACTGGTGCCACTACGTTTAGCACTGGTACAGGTACCAACACACTTAATGGTGCCACCAGCATTACAAGCACTCTTAGTGTTACTGGTAACGCTACCTTTGACACAAACACATTATTTGTAGATGCGGCTAATAATAGAGTGGGGATTCTAGCTCTACCTATCCACTACGCTTTGGTGCTGATGTTGACCTATACCGTGGTGCTGCTAACCCTTAGACTTAGCAACTGGGGATAGTCTAAATCTTTCATCTACAGGTAATCTTCAAACCAACGGCACTACTCGCCTAACTGGCGGCGGCGTCCTCAAAATGTTACTTACCAAGGTAATACTATAGCGAACACATACCTCACAGGTTCTGGTGCTCTAACTGTTACAGCAGGTACAGGCCTAAGTGGCGGTGGCTCTGTTGCTTTGGGTGGTAGCACAACCATAAATCTAGCTAATACTAGTGTAAGTGCTAATAGCTACGGAAGTGCGTCGAGTGTAGCTACATTCACAGTAGATGCCCAAGGTAGGCTAACTGCAGCAGGCAACACAGCCATAGCTATAAACGGAAATCAAATTACTAGCGGAACAGTTGCTGATGCTAGATTAAGCAGCAATGTAGCACTACTTAATGCTACGCAGACATTCACCGGCAAAATACATTTAATGACGACATAGCGTTAAATGGGGCGGGTGATTCTTTACAACTACTGGTGCGACTAACTTAACTCTACCTACTAGTGGTACCGTCTGTACCACTGCTACGTGTCTGACCTCATTTTCTGAAGCAGATACCCTCGCTACTGTTACTGGTAGAGGAGCCAGCACTGCTACAGCGTCTACCTTTAGTGGTGGGCTAACAGCTAGCGGTGGGCTCAATGCAACGGGTACAGGTACTGGTCTTAGTGTTACCAACAATGCCACCATTGGTGGCACACTTGGTGTAACTGGTGACATTACAGCAAGTGCTAGAATTCTACAGTCTACAAGTGGTATTCTGGTCGCGACAAAAGATGATATATCTGTTCGCACTGAAAGTGGTTTCTACCAAACATCATCTGCAACTATTGCAGAAGGTTGGCCAGCCGATACCGGTGGCTGGTACCAACTACTTTCCAGCACGCATAGCAATACAGGTAATTATTACTCTATGCAGTTTGCAAGTAATTACAATAATATTAATGAACTATATTTTAGGCAAACTTCTGGAAATGGAAGTGCAGCATGGGTGAAGGTATGGCATAGTGGGAACGACGGTACAGGTTCAGGGTTAGACGCTGATACCTTGGATGGTTTGAACTCTAGTGCTTTTGCCCTAGCCGGGTCAGGTGTCGCCAGTTTGAACAGTCTAACAGGCGCATTAAGCATTCAAGGTACTGCAAACCAAGTAACCGTTACACCAAGCGGTAGCAACATAACCTTAAGCCTACCGCAAAGTATAGCCACTACAAATAGCCCAACATTTAATGCTTTAACACTCAATGCAGCCACAGCCACCAATAGACTCTCTTGGCCTGGTGGCGGCATGTATAGAATGACTGACCAAGGGGGTTTTGCTCAGTATTCTGATAGCTCAGTACTGCTACACGCTGGTGATAATGGAGTAGCTCTTGTAAGTGACTTAGGTATAGTCGCCGGAACAACTGCAGAAGAACTGTACTTAACAGCTGATGGCTCAGTTAAAATAGTCACTAACAGGCAAACTAATTACGTCACTAGCTTTACGTCTACGTTTAATACAGACGGCTCGTTGACTGTACCAACGGGAATAGGCATAAATTTATCAAGCGCAGCTAGACAAATAGACATACTGCAGCCAACCGCTGACAGTAGCTCTGGCTTATTAGTGCGTTCTGCTACTACTGCGACAAATGTAGCAGGACTATTATGGGCTGGAACGGGTGGATTTGTTATTCAGAGCACTCTCGGCAATCTTACAGGAAGCGCAAATATACACTTGCGAACAGGTACTACAGATCGTATATTTGTGCGAGCTTCAGACGGTAATGTGGGTATAGGGACGAGTAATCCAACGGCAACGCTTACTGTTGGGCCAAACCCTGTTGCAATATTAAACTCTAATGAGCTTTTCCAAATTGCAAAGACAGGCGATGCATATATGACAATTGCAGATGGTACAGCGAAACTGCTAATGGGCACAACTAGTGGCCTACCTTTTATCGGTACGCAAACTGCCACAGATATGACATTTAGAACAAGCAATTCTGAAAGAATTAGGATACAAGCTGGCGGTAATGTCGCTATAGGCTATACGAACCCTAATGGATACAAGCTGGCAGTTAATGGGTCGATTTATACAAGTGGATATTTGCATATTAACAACGGTAGCCCTACAATTCAACTCACAGACACAGACCACAGAAGTGCTATGGTGCATGTTAATAGTAATAGATTTTATGTTCTTAGAGGCTGTGGTACCAATGATACAAATTGGTGCCAATACAACTCTAGGTGGCCGCTTGAGGTTGACTTAGAAGACAATACAACATGGCTGGGTGGTGCACTATATGTAACTAATGGATTGTCTCAATTTCGCATTTGGACTGGCGCTGCTGGTACTGGCTACTTAGGTGCTGATGGAATAGCCTCCATATCAATAAGAACTGATTGGGGTAATCAGTGGGTGACCATAGGTGATCCAGCCAGGCGGATGAATTTGTCTGTAAGAGGTGGCTACGATTGTTTAATAGGTGACGACTTATCTCCTAGCTGTACTTCAGACTCAAGGCTGAAAACTACTTACGGTAATGCTGAGAGCAATCTATCTAAAATAATGCAACTACAGCCTACATACTATAAATTGAACACTAATCTATCAGGAAAAATGTCTATGGGCTTATTAGCACAAGACGTGCAAGAAGTATTACCTGAATTTGTTACGACGGGTGAAGACGGATATTTGCGACTAAGTTATGGGGCTTTAGTCACTCCTCTCATTGGTGCAGTCCAAGAACAACAAGCCATGATTACCGATGCCCAAGCTCGTCTCACTACCCTAGAAAACTCCCTCCAACCTGCCTCTAACAACATCCTAGACCTTACCAATGGTGGAACCATACAGGGTAACTTAAATGTAGTAGGTAACCTAAATGTCACCGGCCCAGTAACTATGAAGAGCCTAACAGTTACAGACGATGTCGTCATAGCCGGCAACCTAACAGTCCAGAATGTCACAGTAGCTAACCTAACAGTTAACGGCCATATCATAACAGCAGGGAATACTCCAGTAGCAACACCAGGTACAGCAGCAGGTACAGAAGACACCCTAAACAACATATCTGCCCCACAAGTAACCATAGAAGGTAACGACACCGCCGGTACCATAACTATAGTTGCTGGTGCTAATACTACGGCTGGAACGCTTGCAGAGGTTACGTTTAATCAAGCATTCGGTAACACCCCCAAGGTAGTAATTACTGGCCAAGACATAGACAGTGCCAGTATACAAGTATTTGCAACACCAACTGCTAATGGTTTTACTTTTGGGACACCCAACACCACGCAAACCAGCAAAACATACAAGTATTCATACTTTGTAATAGAGTAATGTTGCACCAGTAATTATCAAAATTACCTTTAAACTCTCTATATCCATGTGGATAACTTTACTCTCTCAAATATTGTTGTTGTAATAATGCATACAGTGTGAAGCACTGTTGGTAGCTCTATGTTTTATATATTGCTACTGTAACGATGTAAGTAACGCTACATATTGTACACACTATGTATGTGTTTTTATGTTTTTTTCTGTGTTCTATTTTTGTATACAAAAAGTCTTGTACATCTCTGTTGCCTCAGATATGCTGGTAAGTAAGTTTGTCAAAAGCAAAAAACTAAATAAACAAAGTCATCCGCAGACAAACCGCAGCACACATCAAGTAAGGCGTTGCCCGCAACAATGCACTACTTGAAATAAAAAACATTAAAAACAATACAGATTCCGCAGTGAACAGACTATCCCGCACTAGTCACATACTTTCACGCACCCGTCATCTCCTCCGTCGTCGTGGTAAGGCCGCACCTACCCACAAGACAACAAAGCAGATGATCCACGAGGTGCTTCTTTTGCATGCTGTACTTCCTCCATCATCTAACAACTTGCATCCAGCAGTTCGGTCTTCTCTCGTAACAAAGCTTTCCCGCTTTGCTTTGCTTGCTCTTGCTCTTGTCACCATCCTCTCCTTGTATATATATCTATATACGCCCGCCTTCACGCCCGTAGCTAAAGCAGCCGCTAACACCACCATTAACTTCCAAGCCCGTATCCTCACCAACACAGGTGCGCTGGTGCCTGATGGCTACTACAACGTTCAGTTTAAG